>NZ_JBXWRD010000011.1:0-106559 GCF_059612725.1 Ruegeria sp. YKSF070
GGCGACGCGTCGCAACCCGCTACGACAGATGTCCGAAGGTATTCCTATCAGCCATCGCACTCGCCGCCGCAGTCATCTTCTGGCTCTGAAAATCAATGAGTCTGGAGCCTAAGACGGGGTTATTTTTCGAGCCATTCTCCGAAAGAATGAAGCTTAAAGAGATAATTATCGGAGCGGAGTGCCACACTGCCAGTGAAGCGCTTAAACAAATTGTGCCAACTGAAGTTCGGATTACCACTGCTCGCCTGGCGTTTAGAAGTTTTTCAGTTGTTCAACAGAAGAATAAGCGACTTCAGAAATAGCCAGCCAGCGTAGGGTGGGCAGTCCTGCCCACCGCCCACACATCCCCACAAAAATACCTCCCCCATCCCCCGCCTCCCCCTTGCGGCGTCCCAGAGCGGCACATAGACTCCTTTATGCAGGCGGCGGTTGACCGCGAGGTCCCGTGCCCCTGCTGCGTCGAAAGTCTCATCGCCCTGACCCGACCGGATCAGGCAACCCTGACACCCAGAGCAACGGCCACGCTACCCTCCCGGCAGGCATGGTGCCCGCCGGATCCGTCAGGAGAAAACCCATGTCCAAGGAAAAGAATCGCGGCAACCGCGAGGCCAAGAAGCCCAAGAAGGAAAAGCCCAAGGTCCTGGCCACCGCCGGAATGGCGAAACCCGCCCCCGTCGCCCCCCGCGCCAAGGGCAAGTAAGCCCCCGTTTCCAGCCCGCCCCCAAACGCAAACGGCGCCCCCTTGCAGGGGCGCCGTTTCGTTTTGTCATGACAGGGGGCGTCAGGCGGCCGATTTCGCCTCGGGGTCGAAGCGGCCATAGAAGCTCTGGCCCTTGTCGGCCATTTCGCGCAGCAGCGGCGGGCAGGCGAAGCGCTCGCCGTATTTCGCCGCCAGCTGGTCGCAGCGGTCCGCCGCATAGGGCGTGCCGATGATGTCGATCCAGCTGAGCGGGCCGCCCGACCAGGGGGCAAAGCCCCAGGCCAGGATGGCGCCCACGTCACCTTCGCGGATGTCTTCCAGAACGCCTTCCTCCAGCGCGCGGACCGCTTCCAGCACCTGGGCGAACATCAGGCGTTCCTGCACCTCGATCAGGTCGGGCTGTTCCTCGGCCAGCGGATACTTGTCCTGGAGGCCTTTCCAATAGCCGGTGCGCTTGCCCTTGTCGTCATAATCGAAGAAGCCCGCATTGGCCTTGCGGCCCATCCGGCCCAGCTCTTCCATCCAGAAGATCAGGTCATCCGCCGGGCTTTCGGGATAGGCATTGCCCATCGCCGCCTTGGTTGCGCGCGCGATCTTGGCGCCGAGATCGATCGACGTCTCGTCGGTCAGCTGGATCGGACCCACCGGGAAACCCAGCTGCCGCGCCGCATTGTCGATCAGCACCGGCGACACGCCTTCGGTGATCATCCGCGCGCCTTCGTTGACGTAAGGGATGATGCAGCGGTTGCAGTAGAAGAAGCGCGCATCGTTGACCACGATCGGGGTCTTCTTGATCTGGCGCACGTAATCCAGCGCCTTGGCCACCGCGCGCGGTCCGGTTTCCTTGCCCTTGATGATCTCGACCAGCAGCATCTTTTCGACCGGCGAGAAGAAGTGGATGCCGATGAACTGCTCGGGCCGCACGCTTGCCTTGGCCAGGCCGGTGATCGGCAGGGTCGAGGTGTTGGAAGCAAAGATGCAGTCCTCGGGGATGATCGCCTCTACCTTCTTGGTCATCTCGGCCTTCACGCCCGGATCCTCGAACACCGCCTCGATGATCAGGTCACAGCCCTTGAGCGCGTCCAGATCCGGGGTGGCGGTGATCAGGCCCAGCATCGCCTCTTTCTTCTCGGCGGTGACCTTGCCGCGCTTCATCCCCTTGTCGAGGTAAGCTTCGGTATAGGCCTTGCCCTTGTCGGCGGCAGCCTGGTCACGGTCGATCAGCACGACCTCCATACCCGCCTGCGCGCTGACCAGCGCAATGCCCGCGCCCATCATGCCCGCACCCAGCACGCCCAGTTTCTTGACCCGCTGGTCGGGGATGTCCTTGGGCCGCACGGCGCCTTTTTCCAGCGCCTGCTTGTTGATGAAGAGGCTGCGGATCATGGCCGAGGAGGAGGGGTTCATCAGCACATGGGTGAACCAGCGTGCCTCGATCCTGAGCGCGGTGTCGAAATCGACCAGCGCGCCCTCGTAGATGGCGCTCAGCAGCGCCTTGGGGGCAGGGAAGGCACCTTGGGTCTTGCCGTTGACCATGGCCGAGGCGCCGACAAAGGTCATGAAGCCCGCCGGGTGATAGGGTGCGCCGCCGGGCATCTTGTAGCCCTTGGCGTCCCAGGGTTTGACCAGATCGGCATCCTTGGCGTTCAGCACCCATTCCTTGGCCGCGGCAACCGGGTCATCCGCCAATGCGTCGACCATCTGCGCGCCCTTGGCCTTGGCCGGGTCCATCATCTTGCCTTCCAAGAGGACCGGGGCCGCCGCCATGGCGCCCACCATGCGGGAATAGCGGATGGTGCCGCCGCCGCCGGGGAAGATGCCCAGCAGGATCTCGGGCAGGCCGATCTTGGCCTTGGGGTTGCTGGTCATCACCCGGTGATGACAGGCCAGCGCGATCTCGGTGCCGATCCCGGCGCAGGTGCCGTTGATGGCGCAGGCCACCGGCTTGCCGCCCTTCTTGGTCTTGGGGTCCATGCCCGCCAGTTCCAGCTTGCGCATGATGCGGTGGCCGCCCATGACAAAGTCAAACAGGCCCTGCGCCGGGTTTTCGCCCGCTTCCTCGCGGATCACGGCCAGCGTGTTCAGGTCCATGCCACCGGCAAAGTCGGACTTGCCGCTGGTGATGACGATGCCCTTGACCTCGTCATCGGCCAGCGCCTGATCGACCAGGCTGTCGACCAGTTCAAAGGCCTCGCGGGTCATCACGTTCATCGACTTGCCTTGGGCGTCCCAGGTGATGAAGGCGACGCCGTCGGCGTCCTTGGTCAGCGTAAAATCACTCATTGTCGTCTCCGATCTGGTCAGCCGTCAGCGGGCTGCCATCCTTGCGGGTGAAAGCGAAGCCCGAGGCATCCTGTTTCACCATCATGTCCATATCGCTGTAATAAGCGGTCTCGGTCGGGGTCCGCGTGCCCACCACCAGGAAGGTGGCGGGCGCATCGGTGCGATTGACGAACTGGTGCCCGTTCGGGTCGCCAGCGGGAAAGGCGGCGCAGTCGCCCGGGACCATCGGATGCTCGCCCTGATCGTCGACCAGAACCAGCGCACCCTCGGTCACCATGACGAACTCGTCCTGCTCCATGTGGTAATGGCGCAGCGACGACATCGCCCCGGGTTCCAGCCGTACAAGGTTGACACCAAACTGGCTGAGCCCGCCGGCATCGCCCAGGCGCAGGCTGGAGCGGCCATCCATGGCCGCGTTCAGCCGACCCGGATAGACCGAGCCGATACGCCGTTCGATACTGTCGAGGTCCAGTTTCGGCATCACACGCGCTCGATGATCGTGGCTGCGCCCATGCCGGAGGCGATGCAGAGCGTTGCCAGACCGGTTTCCAGGTCGCGACGCTCCAACTCGTCCAGCAGGGTGCCGATGATGATCGCGCCGGTGGCGCCCAGCGGGTGACCCATCGCGATCGAGCCGCCGTTGACGTTGACCAGCGCCGGGTCGACATCGAACGCCTGCTGGAAGCGCAGGACGACCGAGGCAAAGGCCTCGTTCACCTCGAACAGGTCGAGGTCACCGATCGTCATGCCGTTATCGGCCAGGATCTTCTCTGTCACCGGCACCGGGCCGGTCAGCATGATGGTCGGGTCGGTGCCGATCTTGGCGGTGGCCTTGATGCGCGCGCGCGGCTTCAGCCCGTATTTCTCGCCAAATTCCTTGTTGCCGATCAGCACGCCAGCGGCCCCATCCACGATGCCCGAGGAATTGCCCGCATGGTGGATATGGTTGATCCGCTCCAGATGCGGGTATTTCAGCATCGCGATCTTGTCGAAGCCGGGCATCTGCTCGCCCATCATCTGGAAGGCGGGGTTGAGGCCACCCAGCGACTGCATGTCGGTGCCCGGACGCATGTATTCGTCATGGTCGAGGATGGTCAGCCCGTTCTGGTCGCGCACGGTGATGACCGATTTGGAAAAGCGGCCCTCGTCCCAGGCCTCCTTGGCGCGGCGCTGGCTTTCCATCGCCAGCGCGTCGGCCTGGTCGCGGGTGAAGCCGTATTCGGTGGCGATGATATCCGCCGAGATACCCTGCGGCACGAAATAGGTCTCCATCGCGATGCTGGGATCGACGGCGATGGCGGCGCCGTCGCTGCCCATGGCCACGCGGCCCATCATCTCGACCCCGCCGGCGATATAGGCATCGCCCGCGCCGCCACGTACCTGGTTGGCGGCCAGGTTCACCGCCTCCATGCCGCTGGCACAGAACCGATTGATGGCAAGGCCCGGGATCGACTGGTCGAGATCCGAGGCCAGCACCGCGGTCCGCGCCAGGCAGCCGCCCTGTTCCATCACCTGGGTCACGTTGCCCCAGATCACGTCCTCGACCGCGTGACCTTCGAGATTGTTGCGCTCTTTCAGCGCGTTCAGCGTCAGCGCGCTGAGGCGCACCGAGGTCACCTCGTGCAGGCTGCCGTCTTTGCGGCCCTTGCCGCGCGGGGTGCGCACGGCGTCATAGATATAAGCTTCGGTCATCTTGGTCTCCTCAAGCGCGATCCGACGGGTTGCCGGGCATCAGGTCATAGGGGTGTTTCCAGCCGGGCAGGGCGGCGATGCGGTCCAGCCAGGCGTCGATATGGGGCCAGTCGGCGCGGTCAAAGCCGAAAGGTTCGGGATAATAGAGATAGCCGCAGCAGCTGAGATCGGCATTGGTGGGGCCATCGCCCACGATCCAGTCGCGGCCCTCCAGATGGGCGTTCAGCGTGGCATAGGCGGCCTTGAGCCGGCCCTGGTTGAACGCGATCACCTCTTGCGGGCGTTTGTCCTCTGGCAGGAAGTTCATCAGGAAACGGGTCAGCCCGGCCATCGAGCTGAGTTTGTGGTTGTCCCACAGCACCCAGCGCAGGATCTCGTAATTCTCTTCACGGGTCTTGCCGCCGAACTTGCCGGATGCCTCGGTCACATAGGCCTGGATCGCGCCAGATTGCCCGGTCTTGAAATCGCCATCGACCAGCACCGGCGCCTCGCCCAGCGCGTTGATATTGGCGCGATACTCGGGCGTTCGGGTCTCACCTCCGAAGAAGTCGACAAAGACCGGTTCCCAGTCCAGACCCGAGAGTTGCAGCGCCAGCGCCGCCTTGTAGGAATTGCCGCTTTCTCCGAAGCAGTAGAGTTTGATCGTCATCATTGCCTCCCTTGGCCAATGTCGCGGCGGGGGTTTCACACCCCCGCACTCCCGTGGAGTATTTCCGGCGAAATGAAGCAGGGGCCTCGTTACCGGGTAACAAGCTTAATCTGGTCTGTTTCCGGCTGCGGTACAGGCTGGAGAGCCGATGACCACGCGGAATGAAGGCCCGTCGTTCTGTCCGAGTCCCGCGTGTTGGCTGGGCCGGAGGGGGGGACAGGTGTGTTCTTCATTCCGCTGCAAATACGCTCGCCGAAGGCGTTTTCTACCGCTTGCGGTCGTCGAGCTCGGCGTTGAACAGGCGCAGCCGGTGGGTCAGATTCTCCTCGTTGATCACGCTGTTGAAATTCTCGAACAGAAAGGACAACGCCTCGCCTTCGTCCAGACCGGCCTCGCGCGAGAAGCTCTTGAGGCGGCGATAGCCGTCTTCGGTCATCGCAACCGGGAAGCGGCGGGTCAGGCGGAAACGTTTCGGCATCGGGCTCTCCTGTCGGGCTGGGGTGGGTGGGCATCGCTGCCCACCCGGCAGCTTAGAAGTTCGCCGCGTCCAGGGCCATGACCGTTTCGGCGCCGGTCTGGATGCGGGCCAGGTGCATGGCGGTGGCGGGCAGGCGGCGGGCCATGTAGTAACGCCCGGTCGCGATCTTCGTCTCATAGAAAGCGGTGTCCGAGGCGCCGCCAGCCAGCGCGGCACGGGCGGCCTTGGCCATCTGCGCCCACATCAGGCCCAGGCAGACGTGGCCGAACATGTGCATGAAGTCATAGGAGCCCGACAGCGCGTTGTTGGGGTTCTTCATGCCGTTCTGCATGAAGTACATGCCAGCGGCCTGAAGATCCTTGGACGCCGCTTTCAGCGGTTCGATGAACGCCTTGTCATAGGCCTCGTCCTGACCGGCGTTTTGCTTGCAGAAGCTCTTGACCAGCTCGAAGAAGGCCATCACGTGCTTGCCACCGTCCTGGGCCAGCTTGCGGCCCACCAGATCCAGCGCCTGCACGCCATTGGCGCCTTCGTAGATCATCGCGATACGGGCGTCGCGGGTGTATTGCGACATGCCCCATTCCTCGATGTAGCCATGGCCGCCATAGACCTGCTGGGCCTGCACGGTCATGTCATAGCCCTGATCGGACAGGAAACCTTTGATCACCGGGGTCAGCAGCGAGACCAGCCCGTCCGCATCCTTGTCGCCGGCGCGGTGGGCGGCGTCGATCAGGGTTGCGCCCCACAGCAGGAAGGCGCGGGCGCCCTCGGTGAAGCTCTTCTGATCCATCAGGTTGCGACGGATGTCTGGGTGCACGATCAGCGGGTCGGCCGGGCCCTCGGGGTTCTTGACCCCGGTCACGTCGCGGCCCTGAAGCCGGTCCTTGGCATATTCCAGCGCGTTCTGGTACGCGGCGTCGGCCTGGGCCAGGCCCTGCATGCCGACACCCAGCCGGGCCTCGTTCATCATGGTGAACATGGCGCGCATGCCCTTGTGTTCCTCGCCCAGCAGATAGCCGGTGGCGCCGTCATAGTTCATCACGCAGGTCGAGTTGCCGTGGATGCCCATCTTTTCCTCGATCTTGCCGACCGAGACCGCGTTGCGGGCGCCAAGTGTGCCATCCTCGTTCACCATGAACTTGGGGACAATGAACAGCGACACACCCTTGATGCCCTCGGGGCCGCCGGTGATCTTGGCCAGCACCAGGTGCACGATGTTGTCGGCCATGTCGTGATCGCCCGACGAGATGAAGATTTTCTGGCCGGTGATCTTGTAGGAGCCGTCGCCTTGCGGCTCGGCCTTGGTGCGCATCATGCCCAGATCGGTGCCGCAATGGGGCTCGGTCAGGTTCATGGTGCCGGTCCATTCGCAGGACACCATCTTGGGCAGATAGGTGTCCTTCTGCGCGTCGGTGCCATGGGCCAGGATCGCCGAGGCGGCGCCATGGGTCAGGCCCTGATACATGGTAAAGGCCTGGTTCGAGGCCGAGAACATCTCGCCCACCGCGGTGCCGATCACCTGGGGCATGTTCTGGCCGCCATATTGCTCGGGCATGTCCAGCCCGGTCCAGCCGCCTTCCTTGACCTGTTCAAAGGCGTCCTTGAAGCCGGTCGGCGTATAGACCACGCCGTTTTCCAGCCGGCAGCCCTCGGTATCGCCCACCGCGTTCAGCGGGTGCAGCACGTTCGTGGCTATCTTGCCGGCCTCTTCCAGCACGGCGCCGGTGAAATCGGCGTCCAGTTCGGCATAGCCGGGGGTGTCGGATTGCGAGACCTTGAGAACGTCGTGCAGGATGAACTGCGTGTCTTTGGTGGGGGCGGTATAGATGGGCATGGGTGGCTCCCTGAAGTCGTGGGTCTGGTGTCGGATCAGGCGGCTTATTCGGCCGCCTTCTTGGTGTCTTTCATCGAGGCAAGCACCTTCTCGCCCCAGCGCAGCTGTTCGCGCAGGTCGTCGATGGCCTGGGTCAGCTCGTCGCGCTGGGCTTCCATATCTGCAAGCCGCTCGTGCGCGATCTCGTAGGTGCGGTTCAGCTGCATGTGCTGCTGATCGCCCACGTGATAGAGATCCAGCAGCTGGCGGATCTGCTCAAGGCTGAAGCCGAACCGTTTGCCACGCAGGATCAGCTTGAGCCGGGCGCGGTCACGTTTGGTGAACAGGCGCTTCTGACCTTCCCGGACCGGGAACAGAAGCTCCTTGGATTCGTAGAACCGCAACGTGCGCGGCGTCACGTCATAGGCGTCGCACATTTCGCGGATGGTCATCAGGTCTTCGGTCATTCTCTCAATCTCTCGTCGCTGGCGTCATGGCAGAGAGGTGATCAGCTTGCCCGCCGTTTACAACATTCAGTTGACGTTGACGTAAGCTGAACGTCACGTCACTTTTTTGCTGACGTAAGATCAAGTCGCGGAAGGCGCGTTTGACGACATTTCCTTACCCAGCGGAAGCCGCGTCCGAGCTGCGTTTCGCGGCCGGTACCGACGGTAAAGCTGCGGAATCAGCGTCCGGTGGCACCGCCGCGTGGCCCGCGGTAGAAGTCGCTGCGCGCCTGACGGCGGGCGGCGATCTCGCGGTCCCATTGCGCCTGATCGACGCCGGCAGGCGCGGTGCCATAGCCGGTTGGACCGGGATCACAGGCCGCCAGTGCAATGGCCGCGATCATCAGGGTCACAAGGAGTGCAGGGTTCGGCATCTGATCCTCCCGCTCAGGCCCCGCCGACAGGGGCGGGAGGGTTCAAGCCTGCGCCAGGCAGGGATCAAAGGCAACCCATCGGCGCGCGCGCCCGGATCACGTTTGCGGCAAGGAGCGGTTTACTTGATGCCTTTGGCGGTTTGTTCACGCAGCTGCTGCAACTCGCTCATGGCTTCTTCCAGTTGCTGCTGTTGCAGGCGCAATTCGTTCATCTGGCGGTCGGCCATTTCGACAAAGGCGGTCATCTGCGCCTGGTTGCCTTCGTCCTCGTAGATCAGCAGCCACTGACGGATTTCTTCCAGCGCAAATCCAAAGCGTCGGCCGCGCATGATCAGCTTCATCCGCGCCCGTTCGCGGGCGCCGTAATAGCGGGCGCGCCCCTCGCGGTCGGGCTGGAGGAGTTCGATATACTCGTAATATCTGAGCGTGCGCGGGGTCACGTCGAACTCGGCGCACATCTCCTTGAATGACAAACGCGTCTCGGGCATGTCCAATCTCCTTGCCCGCAACCTAGGGGCTTGCGAATTCCAGCGCAACAGCCGGGCTTGCCCTTTGTGTCGCGGCCTGCTCATAAAGGAGCGGAACTAAGGCGGGATCGCAAGCGCATGACAGACAAGGTGAAACTGGCCCGGCAATTCATCCAGGCGATACCCCATGCCAAGGCGCTGGGGCTGGAGTTGACCCATATCGGTCAGGGCGAGGCCGAGATTTCCATGCCCTACAACCCCGATCTGGTGGGCGATCCGCGTACCGGCGTCATTCATGGCGGCGCGGTGTCGGCGATGCTGGACACCTGCTGCGGCGCCGCAGTCATGAGTCACCCCGCAGCGCCGGGCGGAACTGCGACAATCGACCTCAGGATCGACTACATGCGGGCCGCGACCCCGGGGCAGACCATCACCACTCGCGCCACCTGTCATCATATCACCCGCAACGTCGCCTTTGTGCGTGCGGTGGCCACCGATGACGATACCGACCGTCCCGTCGCCACAGCCGCAGGCGCCTTTACCGTGGAGGGGCGCTGAGATGGCCCGGACCCGTCCCGAACCGATGCAGGTGGTCAAGCAGCGCCGCGATGCCGCGTTGAACGCACTTGTCAGCGGGGTGCCCTATATCCGCTTTCTGGGCATCACCTTCGACCGGCGCGGGGACGAGCTGACAGGGGTGCTGAATTTCGATGACAAGCTGATCGGCAACCCGTTCCTGCCTGCCATCCATGGCGGGGTGACGGCGGCTTTTCTCGAGGTGACGGCAATCATCACCCTCAGTTGGGCGCATCTGTTTGAACGGATCGAGAGCGGTGACCTGGCGCCCGAGGATATCCTGACCGACGAGAATATGCGCTTTCCCAAGACCATCGACTTTACCATCGACTACCTGCGCTCGGGCCTGCCGCGCGACGCCTATGCGCGCGCCTATATCAGCCGGGCCGGGCGGCGCTATGCCTCGGTCCGGGTCGAGGCCTGGCAGGACCACCACGACAAGCTCTATGCGCAGGGGACCGGGCATTTCCTGATGCCGCAGGATCCCAAACCCGAAAGCTGAGCGTACATGTCCGACGCGGCCCCGATCACGCATCAGCGGGTTCTGAAGATCGCCGTTCCGATCATGCTGGCCAACATGACCGTGCCGATCCTTGGCGCGGTGGATACCGCCGTGGTGGGGCAGATCCCTCAGGCCGCGCCCATCGCCGCCGTTGGCGTCGGCGCGATCATCCTGTCGGCGATCTACTGGATCTTCGGCTTTCTGCGCATGGGCACCGCCGGGCTGACTGCGCAGGCCCATGGGGCAGGGCAAGAGGGCGAGGTTGCTGCCCTGCTGACCCGCTCGCTGATGATCGGTGTGGCGGGCGGCATTGTGCTCATTCTGCTGCAATTGCCGATCTACTGGGGCGCCTTGGCCGTCAGCCCGGCCAGCGCCGAGGTCGAGACGCTGGCGCGCGGCTACATGTCCATCCGCATCTGGTCGGCGCCTGCCGCCATCGCCATCTACGGCATCACCGGCTGGCTGATCGCGCTGGAGCGCACCCGCGCGGTGCTGGTGCTGCAACTGTGGATGAACGGGCTCAACATGGGGCTGGACCTGTGGTTCGTGCTTGGCCTCGGCTGGGGCGTCAACGGGGTTGCCTTTGCCACCTTTCTGGCCGAGTGGACCGGGCTCGCCTTTGGCCTCTGGCTCTGCCGCGATGCCTTTCTGAACCCGCGCTGGCGCGACTGGGCGCGTGTGTTCGAGGCGGCTCGCCTGCGCCGCATGGCGGTGGTCAATACCGATATCCTGATCCGCTCGATGCTGCTCCAGGCGATCTTTGTCAGCTTCTTGCTGCTGGGCGGCCGGTTCGGCGACGTGACGCTGGCGGCCAATCAGGTGCTGCTGCAATTCGTCCATATCACCGGCTATGCGCTCGACGGTTTTGCCTTTGCCGCCGAGTCGCTGGTGGGGCAGGCCTTTGGCGCCGGTGCCGTGGCCCGACTCAGGCGCGCGGCGTGGATGACCAGCCTCTGGGGAATGGTGCTGGCACTGTTGCTGGCGGTGGTGTTCTGGGCGCTTGGCCCCTGGCTGATCGACGTGATGACCAAGGATCCGGCGGTGCAACTGGCGGCGCGCGGCTATCTGGCGTGGATGGTGGCGGCGCCGCTTCTGATGCTGGCGCTGGTGATGTTCGATGGTATCTTTATCGGCGCCACCCGCTCGGCCGACATGCGCAACATGATGGCACTCTCGGCGGCGATCTATTTTGCCGCCGTCTGGCTGCTGATCGAGCCCTACGGCAATCATGGCCTGTGGATGGCGCTGACGATTTCCTTTGTCGCGCGCGGGATCACGCTGGGCCTGCGCTATCCGGCGCTGGAGCGCGCGGCGGTCAGTCCAGCAGGCTGAGCAGGTCCTCGGGCGGGCGCCCGATCACCGCCCGGTCTCCCTTGATCGCCAGCGGGCGTTCTATCAGCACCGGGTTTTCCGCCATGGCAGCCAGCAGCACCGCGTCGGGGTCGCTCTTGCTTAGACCGAGTTCCTTGAACCGCGCCTCGCCCGTGCGCATCATGTCGATGGCGGCAACCCCCAGCGCCGCCTGGGTGGCGCGCAGCTCCTCAAGGCTGGGCGCATCCTCCAGATAGCGGCGCAGTTCGATTTCTGCGCCGCGCTCTTCCAGCAGCGCCAGACCCTGCCGCGACTTGGTACAGCGCGGGTTGTGCCAGTATTCGATCACAGCCAGTCCTTTCTTCCGGTTCCCACCGCCTCGGCGACCGAGGCGAAGCCGTCCCTCGCCAAAAGCGCATCAAGCCCCTGCGCGATCTCACTCGCCAGCGCCAGACCGCCATAGACCATGGCGGTATAGAACTGCACCGCCGACGCGCCGGCGCGGATCTTGGCATAGGCCTGTTCGGCATTGCTGATGCCGCCCACGCCGATCAGCGGGATCGTCCCGTCGGTCAGCGCCGACAGTCGCGCCAGAACGCGGGTCGATTTGTCAAACAGCGGCGCGCCCGACAGCCCGCCCGCCTCATCCTTGTGGGCGCTGTGCAGCCCCTCGCGCGACAGGGTGGTGTTGGTGGCAATCACCGCATCCACGCGCGTATCGCGCGCGACAGCGGCGATATCGGCGACCTCGTCTTCGCTGAGGTCCGGCGCGATCTTCAGGAACACCGGGATCGGTCGCGCCAGCGCATCGCGCGTCTCGATCACGCCGGAAAGCAGCGCCGTCAGCGCCGCGCGCCCTTGCAGGTCGCGCAGCTTCTCGGTGTTGGGAGAGCTGACGTTGACCGTCGCGAAATCCAGATGCGCGGCGCAATGCGCCAGCACGCGGGCGAAATCGCCGGGCCGGTCGGTGCTGTCCTTGTTGGCCCCCAGGTTGAGGCCAATCACCGCATCGCTAGGGCGTTTGGCAAGCCGCGCGGCAATCGCCTCCATCCCCTGGTTGTTGAATCCGAACCGGTTGATCGCGGCGCGATCCTCGGTCAGGCGGAACAGGCGCGGGCGCGGGTTGCCCGGCTGCGGGCGCGGCGTGGCCGCCCCCACCTCGACAAACCCGAAGCCTGCGCGCGAAAGCGGTGCCAGCGCCTCGGCATTCTTGTCGAATCCAGCCGCCAGCCCCACCGGGTTGGGCAGGTCCAGCCCCGCTACACGGGTGCGTAAACGGGGTGAGGTGACCGGGCCGGGCAGGGGCACCAGCCCCGCCTTCAACGCCTTGATCGACAGCCCGTGCGCGGTTTCCGGGTCCATCCGGTGCAGGGCCGCCAGCCCCAATCTCTCGATCATCTTCATCCGAAGCTTGTGCCCCCTATGCCGGGTTTGGTGCGGATCAGGCGCGAGGTTGCGACCGCCGCCTGCCGGTGGACCACCGCCTGACGATAGGCGGGATCGGTCACCATCTCCAGAAACGCATGTCCGCTGGGATAGCGGGCGATGAACATCTCGTCCCAGACCTCGTCGCCGGGGCCGATCAACACGGACTGGAATGCGCCGCGCCAGACGATCGAGGCGCCCAGCCGCGCGATGATCGGCGCAGTCTCGCGGCCATAATTGCGATAGGCCTCGGCCCCGCTCAGCCCGGCACCACCCAGCGCATGGCCCTCGGGATAGGCGGCGTGGTCGCGGAACTTCACCAGGTTCAGCATCTCGATCGGGTGGTCGCGATCCAGCACCTTGAAGGCCTCGAACTGGGCGCGGTCGGGGTCGATATAGCCTGTCATGTCATCTCCTGCGGGAACTGATGCACTCCATCCACCAGCGGCAGCGGCTGCGACCAGACCACATCCGAGAGCCGCAATTCGCGGTAAAGATGCGGAAACAGCGCGCCGCCGCGCGACACTTCCCATTTCAGCGCATCGTCCATGGCGTCCGCCTCGCAGGCCAGCAGAACCAGCCCCTCGGCCCCGGCGAAATGTTTCGCCGCCGTTTCCGCCGCCTGCTGGGCGGTCGAGAAATGCACGAACCCGTCGGCCAGGTCCACCGGCGCCCCGGCACTCTGGCCGTCACGCTCCAGCGCCGCCCATTCGTCGGCGCGAAAAATCTTGTAGATCAGCATGGCCCGGTGATGCCTTGGGCAGGGAGAGGAATCAAGCGCGATTTCCCTCACGAGACCTTTGACTCCGCTCAATTCCGCGCGCACCATCGCGCGCAATAACAACAGGGAGCAATTCGATGATCACCCGTTTTCTGACTTCGGTCGCGGCGCTGGGCCTGACCGCGGGCATGGCCGCCGCCGAGTACAAGCTGACCATTCTGCACACCAATGATTTCCACGCCCGGTTCGAGCCGATCAGCAAGTATGACAGCGGCTGCGGGGCCGAAGACAATGCCGAAGGCAAGTGTTTCGGTGGCACCGCCCGTCTGGTCACCGCGATCGAGGCCGCGCGCGCGCGAGCCGGAAACGCAATCTTGGTAGATGGCGGCGACCAGTTCCAGGGCACGCTGTTCTATACCTATTACAAGGGCAAGGTTGCGGCCGAGTTCATGAACAAGCTCGGCTATGACGCGATGACCGTGGGCAACCACGAATTCGACGACGGCCCCGAGGTGCTGCGCGGTTTCATGGATGCGGTAAGCTTTCCGGTCCTGATGTCCAATGCCGATTTCAGCGGCGAGGAACTGCTGGCCACCAAGCTGTTGAAGTCGACGGTGATCGAGAAGGGTGGTGAAAAGATCGGCCTTATCGGCCTGACGCCCGAGGATACCCATGAACTGGCCAGCCCCGGCCCGAATATTTCGTTCTCGGACCCGGTGCCTGCCGTGCAGGCCGAGGTCGACCGGCTGACCGCCGAGGGCGTGAACAAGATCATCGTGCTCAGCCATTCGGGGTATGGCACCGACCAGCGCGTCGCGGCGGAAACAAGTGGTGTCGATGTGATCGTGGGCGGGCATTCGAACACCTACCTGTCCAATGTCTCGGACAAGGCCTCGGGCCCCTATCCCACCGTGGTCAACGGGGTGCAGATCGTTCAGGCCTATGCCTATGGCAAGTTCCTTGGCGAGCTGAACGTCACCTTTGATGACGCCGGAAACGTCACCGAGGCGGTGGGCGAGCCGCTGATCATGGACGCCGCCGTATCCGAGGACGCCGCCACCGTCGCACGCATCCAGGAACTGGCCGTGCCGCTCGAAGAGATCCGCAACAAGGTCGTCGCAAACGCCGCAGCCCCCATCGAAGGCAGCCGCGATGTCTGTCGGGTGCAGGAATGCCAGATGGGCAATCTGGTCACTGACGCCATGCTGGAGCGCGTCGCCGATCAGGGTGTCACCATCGCCATCGCCAATTCGGGCGGCCTGCGCGCATCGATCGACGCGGGCGACGTGACCATGGGCGAGGTGCTGACCGTGCTGCCGTTCCAGAATACGCTGGCGACCTTCGAGGCCTCCGGGGCCCTCATCGTCGAGGCGCTGGAAAATGGTGTCAGCCAGGTTGAAGAGGGCGCGGGACGCTTCCCGCAGGTCTCGGGCATCACGTTTACCTGGGACGGTGCCCAGGCGCCGGGCAGTCGCGTTGTCGAGGTTATGGTGGCCAGCGAGGACGGGTATGTGCCGCTTGACCCGGCAGGGACCTATCTGGTGGTGACCAACAACTATGTCCGCAATGGTGGCGACGGCTATGCCATGTTCTCGGGCGATGACAAGAACGCCTATGACTACGGGCCCGATCTTGCAGATGTGACAGCAGAGTATCTTGCCGCCAATGCGCCTTATCAACCCTATGTGGACGGGCGGATCACCAAGAAGTAAGCGGCAGACCCCGACCTAGCCCAATTCGGGCCAGAGCCGGGGGTCGAGCCCCGCGATGAAGGGCGCAAGCATGACCTCGTGCTTGCGCCATTTGCCGACCGAGCGCATATGCACCGGCTGGCGCAACTGGCTGGCGCTGAGTGTCAGCACCTGGCCTGCCGCCTGATCGGGTCGCGCCATCTCGGGCACCCAGTCCAGACCCAGATGTGCGGCCAGCCGGTGGCTGGCGCCCTCCACATCCGCCACCAGATCCTCGTAAGCCAGATCCAGAATGCGGCCCGGGAACACGGCATGCCAATGCGCCATCATCCGGGCATAAAGGTTGAATCGATGCGCCATGGCGCTCAAGTCATAGGCATAGTTCAGCGCCGAGCCTGCCAGATGCGCCTGCCACAGCGACAGCGCCAAATCGCGCGGGTCGCGCCGCAGGTGGATCACCCGCGCATCCGCCCGCGCCGTCAGCAGGAACCCCACCAGCCGATAGTTCTCGGGCATCTTGTCGGTATAGAACCGGGTGCCGTCGGGCAGGGCGGGCAGGCTCTCGGCCTCACCTTGGCGGAAGGTCGCGCGGGCCTGATCATCGAATGGCAGGCTGCCGTTGATCAAGGGGGCCAGCAGCCGACCCGGCGCGATGCGCTCGCCCAGCGGATGGACCGCCGGATGCGCTCCCAGCATCGCCTCGGTCAGAGAGGTGCCGGATCGCGGCAGGCCCAGCACATAGACCGGCGCCACACCGTCGCCAGGTCCGTCATAGTCCGCGCCCGGTTCAAACCGCGCCATCAGCGCCTCGCTCAGCCGCGTGTCGGCCCCGGCGTCATAGGGCATCAGCCGTGCCATCGTGGCATTGGCACGGGTCAGGTGTTTGGCAAACCCGTCCTCGTCTCTCGCTTGCGCGGCGATCCGGGCCAACGCGAAATGCAACTGCCCCTTGGCCGGGCCGCTGTCATCGGCGGCCTTCAGCGCCGCCAGCGCCTGTGGGATCAAAGCGGCGTTTTCCGCACCTGAATTGATCTGCGCCAGTTGCTCCAACGCCTCAGGTTGTCCCGGCGTAATCTCCAGCACCGCCCGGTACTGTTCCTTGGCGGCCTCGGTCTGACCCTGCTCCACCAGCCGCATCGCCAGCGCCAGCCGTGCCGGAACATGGTCCGGGGCCAGTGCCACCGCCTGCTCTGCCGCCGCACGCGCCGCTTCCGGCCGGTCGGCACGCGCCAGCGGCAGCGACAGCGCAATCAGCGCCTCGACATTGCCTGGTTCCAGCTCTGCCGCGCGTTCGAGATCGGCCAGTACCCCCGCCTCGTCACCTGTTTGTACCAACAGCCGTGCCCGCAGCAGATACCCGCGCGCCTGCCCCGGAAACAGCGCGATGACCCGGTCCACCGCAGCTTTCGCTGCCACGTCATCGCCCCGTGCCATTCCAACCTGCGCCAGCAGCGCCCAGGCCCCAGCGTCCTGCGGGTTCGCATCGGTCAGCCGCCGCAGATGCATGTCGGCCTCGTCCGTGCGGCCCAACAGCACCAGCGTTTGTGCCAGGTTCCGCCGGGCGTCTTGGAAATCGGGGGCAAGCTTCAACGCCAGCTGGAAATGCGGCAGTCCGGCCTTGTGCCGGCCCAGGCCGCATTCGGCGATCCCGGCGATGTTCATCCAGCCGGGATGTGTCTTGTCGGCTTTCAACCCCTTGCGGGCCAGTCGTTGAGCGGTGCGGAAGTCGCCGCCCTGGACGGCGCGCTGTGCCTGAGAGATGTCGTTCTGCACCTTAAACTGTCTCCGTTACAAGATGAGCACAGGTTTAGGGTGCAAGGCGCGGGGCCGCAACCGCCGCGGCCTTGGACACGCGGGTTGACGCAGGGCGGGAAGATCATACAATTAACGTAATAGTTAAATAAAAGGTGCCCCATGAAATTGCATGTCTTTCCTCCGTCCCCGAACTCTCGCAAGGTGCTTGTGGTCAACGCCCATCTGGGTCTGAACCTGCCGCTCGAGATGGTCAATCTCGCCACTGGTGAACAGCACGCCCCGGGTTTTGTTGCCTTCAACCCAAATGCCACGGTGCCGGTGCTGGAATCTGATGACGGCAGCACGCTTTGGGAATCGAACGCCATCATGGCCCGGCTCTGTGCCGAGACGGAAACCGCGCTTTGGCCGAAATCCGAGATCCGCTATGATATCCTGCGCTGGCAGTACTGGGAGACTGCGCATTGGACGCCTGCGCTCTCGCCGTTTATCAGCCACCATATCTTTGGCCAGATGGATGCCGATCTGGAAGCCGCCACCACGCAGACCGCCAGATACGCGGCCGTTCTCGATACGCATCTGGCCGGGCGCGACTGGCTGGTTGGCGACGGGGTAACGCTGGCCGACATCTCGGTCGCCTGCATCCTCAGCCTGCGCGATCAGTGCCAGTATCCGCTGGACGGCTTTGCCAATATCCACCGCTGGATCGCTGCGGTCGAAGCACTGCCGGCCTGGCAGATCGCCGAGGCTCAGATGCAAGAGGTGCTGGCCAAGGTGCAGGCGGCCTCGTAACCTGCCGCCATGTGCGGACGGATCGCCAATACCCTGCCCAGCGACGCCATGGCGCGCCTGTTTCAGGCGCAGCCGGCCAATGACCTGCCATCGGTGCCGAACTACAATATCTGCCCGACCAACCCGGTGCATGTGGTGCGGGCGGGGCCGGGCGGGCGACACCTGTTGGCGATGCGCTGGGGCTTCCTGCCGCACTGGTACAAGACCGAAACCGATGGCCCGCTGCTGATCAACGCCCGGGCCGAGACGCTGGCCGAGAAACCTGCCTTTCGTGCCGCCTGCCGCCAGCGACGCTGCCTGATCCCGGCCACGGGATTCTATGAATGGACGCGACCGAGCGGAGACGTGCGCCTGCCCTGGTACATCCATCGCCGCGACGGTGCGCCGATCGCCTTTGCCGGGATCTGGCAGGACTGGGGACCCGAGGGCGCGCGCCAGCCCACCTGCGCCATCGTCACCACCGCCGCCAACAATCATCTGGGTAAGCTGCATCACCGGATGCCGCTGATCCTGGAAACCGAAGACTGGCCGCTCTGGCTGGGGGAGGCGGGCCATGGCGCTGCCCGGCTGATGCATCCCGGCGCCGAGGAGGTGCTGGACTATCACCGCGTCGACCCGGCGGTGAATTCGAACCGCGCCAGTGGGCCGGATTTGATCGAACCCTTCGACGGGTGATCTTTCGCCCGTTCGCAAAGGGCGCTACACCGCGCGCATGGCTCTTGAATTCACCACGCTCCCGCAGCTCTATGCGCATGGCAATGACGCCGTCATCGACGTTCGCAGCCCGGCGGAATTTGCCGAGGATCACCTGCCCGGCGCGATCAACCTGCCGGTGCTGGATAACGAAGAACGCGCCCGCGTCGGTACCATCTACAAGCAGCAAAGCCCGTTTCTGGCGCGCAAGCTGGGCGCGGCGCTGGTGTTCCGCAACGCCGCGACCCATGTGGAGCAGAGCCTGTCCCATCACGAGGGCAACTGGAGACCACTGGTCTATTGCTGGCGTGGCGGGCAGCGGTCCGGCTCGTTCACCTGGATGCTGCAACAGATCGGCTGGCGGGCCGAGGTGGTGGCGGGCGGGTACCGCAGCTATCGCCGACTAGTGAACCGGTACCTCTACGACGATCCGCTGCCGCACAGGCTGGTGGCGCTTGATGGGTTCACCGGCACCGCCAAGACCGAAATCCTGGCCCGGCTGCCGGCGCTGGGCGTCCAGATGCTGGACCTCGAAGGGCTGGCCAATCATCGCGGTTCGCTGCTGGGGGCGCGTCCCGGCGGCCAACCTGGGCAGAAGGCGTTCGAATCGGCGCTGGCGGCGGCGCTGTGCAGGCTCGACCCAGCGCGCCCGGTGGTGGTCGAGGCGGAAAGCTCCAAGATTGGCGAACGGATCCTGCCGCCCAGCCTTTGGGCCGCGCTTTGTGCCGCGCCCCGGATCGAGATCGAGGCCCCGGTCGCCGCCCGCACCGCCTATCTCACCGCCGCCTATGACGATATCCTGTCGGATGCCGAGACCCTGACCGCCCGGCTCGACCCGCTGCGCTATCACCGGGGGCATGCGGTGGTCGAGGGCTGGCTGGCCCTGGTCGCGGCAGGTGACAAACACGGGGTCACTCGCGCCCTGATGGAGCAGCATTACGACCCGGCCTATCGCAAATCCCGCGCCAGCCATGCGGTGCAGGTTGCGGCGTGTCTGCGGTCTGACACACTCGACGATGCAGGCATTGCGGCGCTGGCGGAACAGGTGGCCGCAGCGCTGGATAACCTCTGACTGCTGCAAGTGGGGGCGCTGCCCCCGTCGCGGCGGGCCGCGACTCCCCCGGAGTATTTGGGGCGAAATGAAGGGCTGAGCCTCTGCTGCTTCTTTCTGGTTGGAAATACTCCGGGGGGAGTCGCCCGCAACGGGCGGCGGGGGGCTGGCCCCCCGTCAGCGGGCGAGGCGCAGGCCAGGCGTTTCGGTCAGCGAGCCGATCCGGGCGGCGGGGTAGTCTGCCTTTAACAGCGCCGCGAGGCAGGCGTGGGCCTGACCGGGCGCGACAGCGGCCAGCAGGCCGCCCGCGGTTTGTGGGTCAAAGAGCAGCGCCGCCGCGCCGGTGGCGGGCAATTCCGGTACCAGCATCCGGTTTTCGCCGAATATCGACGAGCGGTAACCCGCCTCGGACAGCGACAGCGCGCCGGTCATCAGGGGCACCGCCGCAAGGTCAAGCTCCGCCCCGGTGCCCGAGGCCTCGCACAGCCCGTGCAGGTGGCCGGCAAGGCCGAAGCCCGTAACATCGGTCATCGCATGGGCCGCACTCAGGATGCGGGCGGCGGGGCCCTGGTCTGTGGTCATATGGGCATAGGCAGCGGCCACGTCCGCACCCGGCGCGCGGCCCGCCATCTCGGCCGCCATCAGCACACCGCTGCCCAGTGGTTTGGTCAGGATCAATACATCGCCGGGTTTTCCACCCGCCAGAGTGATCGGGGCCTGCGTGCACAGGCCTGTCAGGGTAAACCCGATGGTCAACTCGTCCCCGACCGAGCTGTGGCCGCCGACAATCTCGGCCCCGGCGGCGCGCATCACCTCGGTTGCGGCGGCCATGATCTCGGCCAGGCTGCGCTGTTGCAGCTCGGGTGACAGGCGCGGCAGGATCACCGTGGCGGTGGCCGCCTGCGGCGCCGCGCCCATGGCCCAGATATCGCCCAGCGCGTGATGGGCCGCGATGCGGGTCATCAGCACTGGATCCTCGACCAGGGCGCGCAGGTGGTCCGAGGTCATTACCTGCAGGACACCGCCAGTTGACAGCAGCGCCGCGTCGTCGCAGGGCAGCGGGGTGATATCGTTGCGTACCGCGCCCGGCAGTGGCGCCAGCGCCGCGCGCAGGGCGGCGCGCCCCACCTTGGCACCGCAGCCGCCGCAAAGCGGTTTGTCCCCCAGCGCCTCGCTCAGCCCGGCGCTGTGAAGCTCGGGCAGGGCGGGCTGGCCCATCTGCGGCAGGTTACGGAACCGGTCCATGAATGTCCGGTCGATCCGGTCCTTCCATCGCCACATGGCGGGCCCCGCAAAGACACGGCCCCATTTCTCGGCAAGGGCGGATTTGCCGCCCAGCGAGATCAGCTTGAGGTAATCGGATTGCGGGCGGTAGGGGCGCGGATGCCCGGCCCCCAGCGCTGCGCGCAGATTGTCATAGAGGACCGGCGCCTCGCGCACCGCGTAGACTCCGGCCTTGGGGCGCGGCGTGTTGGTAAGATGAGCGCAATCTCCGGCGGCAAAGACCGCCGGGTCGCTGGAACGCAGGCAGGCATCGACAGCGATGAACCCCTCGTTGGTGTCCAGCCCGGTTTCGGACAGCCAGGGATAGGCGCGCGCGCCGGCGGCGCCGGTGATGAAATCGGCCTCGACCCGGCGGCCATCGCCCAGCTCGACCGCTTCGGCGGTGATCCGGGCAATCTCGACCCCCTCCACCAGGGTCACGCCCAGACCGGCCATTGCCTGGCGGACACGCGCGGCGGCGCGCGGGCCGAGACCCGCCAGCACGCGCGCGCGGTCGATCAATGTCACCTGACTCGCGCGGCCCCGGCTGCGCAGGGCATGGGCCATGGCCATCACCAGTTCGGCCCCGGCGACGCCGCCACCGATCACCGCCACCCGCGCCGGGCCCTCGCCCGCAAGATAGGCGGCCCAGCGGGCGGCGAAGGGCCCCAGCGGCTTGGCCGGGATCGCATGATCGGCAAAGCCCTCCATCTCGGGCATGGCCGAGGTGATGCCGACATTGAGCGAGGCCACGTCAAAGCTGATCGGTGGACGCCCGGTCACATGGATCTCGCGCCGGTCCAGATCGATCCCCTGGGCCGCACCCAGCACCACCCGCGCGCCCGCGAAGCGCGCCAGTTGCACCAGGTCGATATCCAGCGCCGCGCGCTCATAGTGACCGGCCACATAGCCGGGCAGCATGCCCGAATAGGGCGCGGTTGGACCGGGATTGATCACCGTCACCCTTGTGCCCGCCAGCGGCATCATCCCCCATTTGCGCAGCACCAGCGCATGGGTGTGGCCGCCCCCGATCAGAACAAGGTCGCGGGTGCGGGGCAGGGGCGGTGTGTGCATGATGTCAGTTGGCCGTATGCTCTGGTGTGTCGTCGTCGGGCGCGACCGCATGGGTGGCCCATCTACCATCCCCACCGGTCGGCGGTAGGGTTTCGGGCGTTTCATGCCGGTGAATGTGCCATTTGGCAATGAACAGCGCCGTGACCGGCGCCGTCAGGAACAGAAACAGCGTGATCAGCAATTCATGCAGCGAGATGTGATCCTCGAGCGTCAGAGAATGCAGGATCGAGGCGATCAGGACCCCGCCCACCCCCAACGTGGTGGCCTTGGTCGGCGCGTGCAGGCGCGACATCGGGTCCTTGAGTTTGATCATCCCGAACGAGCCGACAAAGCCGAACACCCCTGACACGATCAGGAAGAAGGCGATGGCGATTTCCCAGAATTGTTCCATGCTGCCCTCACTCGATGATATTGCCGCGCAGCATGAAGCGCGCATAGGCCACGGTTGAAACAAAACCCAGCATGGCGATGATCATGGCCGCCTCGAAGAAGATCTCGCTGCCGATGGCCAGGCCATAGAGGATCATCAGCGCGATGGTGTTGATAACCATCGTATCCAGCGCCAGCACCCGTGTACCGACCCCGTCGGCGGTGATGATCCGCCACAGGCACATCATGATCGCCGCGCCGAAACAGGCAAAGGTGAAATAGATCGCATAGGTCAGGATCATTCGAAAATCTCCTTCAGGCGGCGTTCATAGCGCTGCTTGATCTCGTCGCGCACTGCCTCCGGGTCGGGCGCGTCCAGGCAATGCACCAGCAGGTTCAGGCCGCGCTCGGACAGGTCGCAGCTGACGGTGCCGGGGGTCATGGTGATGGTGCCTGCGAGCACGGTGATCGCCTCGGGGCTGCGCAGTTCCAGCGGGATCGAGATCCAGGCCGGTTTGCGGTCTGCGTCGCGCTTGAACAGGATGATGCTGGCCACGGTGACATTGGCCACCACGATATCCCAGAGCACGACCAGAATATATTCCACCACCATCGGCCAGTTGCGCAGCTTGGGTCGGTCCGGCCAGTAGGGCTGGGTGATGAAGGGGATCACGATCCCCAGAATCAGCCCGAACAGCACCGAGTTGAGCGAGGGCGCGTTGGCCAGCAGCACCCAGACCAGCGTCAACAGCAGGGTCAGATGCGGGTGTGGAAAGATGCGGCGCAAGAGTTTCATTCTTCATCTCCCGTCAGCACGGCGTCGATGTACCCCTGCGGCGCGTAAAGCTGTTCCGCGGTGGCGCGGGTATAGTCCATCATCGGTCCGGCAAAGAGGGTGACCGCCGCGAGTCCGGCAACCAGGCCGAACACGGCGGAATAGGTCAGACCGGGCATCGGCTCGGGTGCGGGCAGGTTGATCACCTCATCCTCGTTTTCCGGGTCCGGCTCGGTATTGTGGCGCTCGTCATGGCTTTGCCAGAAGATCAGCGACCCCGCTCGTGCCAGCCCGACGATGGTGATGAACGAGCTGATCAGGATCACCGCCCAGATCGCGGCGAAATCTCCCGCATCGCGCGCGGCGTCCATCACCAGCAGCTTGCCGACGAAGCCCGACAGTGGTGGCATCCCGGCCAGCGCGATCGAACCGATAAAGAACAGCACCGCGATCAGGCCGGATTGCGCCATCGGCGGCATGCCGTCAATGCGCCCGCCCTGACGCTCCATCACCAGATCGGCGACCAGGAACAGCAGCGCGGCCGCCAGGGTCGAATGCACCGCGTAATACAGCGCCGCCGCCGTGGCCTGCGGGGTGAACAGCGAGACCGCGATCAACAATGTTCCCATCGAGGCGATGGCGCCAAAGGCCGCCAGTCGAGCGATATGCTGGGTGCCCAGGATACCAATGGCGCCCACCGCAAGCGTGATCAGAGCGGCAGGCAGCAGCCAAGCGCCCGCCAGCCCCTCGGCAATCGCCAGATCGGGGCCAAAGACCATCGTATACATGCGCAGGATGGCATAGGCGCCGACCTTGGTCATGATCGCAAACAATGCCGCCACCGGCAGCGGCGCATTGGCATAGCTCGCCGGTAGCCAGAAATGCAGCGGCAGCACCGCGGCCTTGATGCAGAACACCAGGAGCAGCAGGACAGCCCCCACGCGCAGCAGGGCGGTATCCTCGGGTGGCAGTTCGGCCACCCGCACCGCCAGATCGGCCATGTTCAGCGTGCCGGTCACCGCATAAAGCGTACCGAGCGCGAACAGGAACAGGGTCGAGCCGAGCAGGTTATAGGTGACATATTGCACCCCGGCCTTGAGCCGCACCGCGCCGCCACCATGGGTCATCAGCCCGTAAGAGGCGATCAGCAACACCTCGAAGAACACAAACAGGTTGAAGGCGTCGCCGGTCAGAAAGGCGCCGCAGACCCCCATCAGCTGGAACTGGAACAGCGGGTGGAAATGCCGCCCGCGCTTGTCCCAACCCGATCCCATCGCATAAAGCACCACGACCAGTGCCAGCAGAGATGTCAGCAGCACGAACAGCGCCGACATCCGGTCGAGCACCAGCACGATACCAAAGGGCGCGGGCCAGTTCCCCAGCTCATAGACTTGAACAACGCCGGTCGAGGCCTGCGCGGTCAGCGTCAGCGCGATACCGACCAGGCCGACGGTGCCCGCGACCGAAAAGATGCGCTGCAAATCAAGGTGATAGCGCAGCACCATGATGATGAAGGGCGCCAGCAGCGCGGGCAGCACGATGGGGGCGATGATCCAGTGGTTCATGCGTCCTCTCCCGCCGCGTCGACACTGTCCTGCGCGCTCATGTCGATCCGGTCATCGCGCGACGACAGATAGGCGCTGAGCGCGATCATCACGATCACCGCCGTCATCCCGAACGAAATCACGATTGCCGTCAGCACCAGTGCCTGCGGCAACGGATCGGTATAGGCGACCTCCTTGTACTTGTTCAGTACCGGCGGCGCGTTGAGCGCGAGCCGCCCGGTGGCGAAGAGGAACGCGTTGACCGCATAGGTCAGCAGCGACAGGCCCAGGATCACCGGAAAGGTGCGCCGGCGCAGGATCAGGAAAATGCCGGCGGCGGTCAGAACGCCCACGGCGGATGCAAGAAGCGCTTCCATCTCAGGCCCCCTTTTCCGTATCTATGGTCTTGCCCTTTTCGGCCATCTTCTGCTTGGTCTCCTCGACGAACTGGCGCAGCGCCTCACGCGCGGGGTTGATATCCATCGGGAATTCCTGGGTCATCCCCGGCTGCCAGGCAAAGCGCGACAGGCTTTCCAGCGTCAGCATCACCGCGCCCAGCACCGCCAGGAACACGCCGGTGTCAAACAGCATCGCAGTGGCCCATTCGAACTCCTCCAGAGGCGGCCAGTGCAGATAGCCGAAATCGCTGGTCAGGAAGGGCATGTCATTGAACCAGGCGCCCAGACCGGTGGCAGCCGCGATCAGCACGCCCCAGCCGATGGTGGCGTGGTAATAGAACCGCTGCCGCTCGGCCGCCCAGGTAAAGCCGCTGGCCATGTATTGCATCAAGAAGGCGATGGCGACCACCAGACCGGCGATGAAACCGCCGCCCGGCTGGTTGTGGCCCCGGAAGAAGATATAGGCCCCCACCATCAGCGCGATCGGCATCATCACACGCGTCACCACCACCATCATCAGCGGATGCGCGTCGCCCGATTGCGGCCAATGCGGCTTGCGATTGAGCAGATAGGCCCGCACCTTGGTGGCCAGCACGCTTTCGGTCAGGGCAAAGATCACTAGCGCGGCGATGCCCAGCACGATGATCTCGCCAAAGGTATCAAAGCCCCGGAAATCCACCAGGATCACGTTAACCACATTGGTGCCGCCGCCGCCCTTGTAGGAATTGGCCAGGTGGAACTCGGAGATCGTCGGAAAGGCGAAATCGCGCAGCATCAGCGCATAGATCAGCCCGCCCGCGCCGATACCCGCGACGATCGAGATCGCCGCATCGCGCAACTTGCGCCCATTGGTGCTGTCCACCGGCGTTTCCGTCGGCATGAAGTTCAGCGAGAGCAGCAGCAGGATCATCGTCACCACCTCGACCGAGATCTGGGTCAGTGCCAGGTCGGGGGCCGAGAGATAGTTGAACGCCATCGACACGATCAGGCCGACGACCCCGATCAGCACCAGCGACAGCAGCCGGTTTCGGTGGAACCACATGATCGCAAGCGTTGCTCCCACCAGACAGACCCAGCCGATGATCGGCAGGATCGGTGCGGGTAGCGGCACTCGGGTCGGTGCGCCGATGTTGCCGCTGGCATAGGCGTAATAGCCGATGCCCACGGTAAAGGTGACCATGATGGCCGCATAGCGGCTGATCACACCGTTGTGCAGCCCGTCGGTCACCCGGTTCGACAGCGCGGTCAGCGCCTCGATCACCGCGTCAAAGATGACCTTTGCCTCGGGCCGGGGCAGGGCGTTCCAGAACCGTTCAAGATGCCGGTGCAGTGCCAGCAACAGCAGGCCTCCCAGCACCGCCACGATGGACATGTAGAGCGCGGGCGTGAACCCATGCCAGAGCTTGAGCTTGAAATAGGGCAACTCGCCGCCGATCACCGCCCCGGCGGCGGCCTTGACCAGCGGCCCCGCCACGGTGGCGGAGTTCAGGCCGATGATCACCACCAGCACCACCAGCAGGGCGGGCGACAGCCACAGGCCCGGGCCGGGATCATGCGGGTTCTGCGGATAGCTTTCGCGCTCGGGCCCCAGGAACACATGCGCGATATAGCGAAAGGAATAGGCCGCCGAGAAAAGTGCCGCGAAAACCGCCAGCGCCGGCACCACCACATGACTGTCCAGCCAAACGGTGTGGAACGTCTCTTCCAGCATCATCTCCTTGCTGAGGAACCCGTTCAGCGGTGGTATCCCCGCCATCGACAGGGCCGCGATCAGTGCGATGCCAAAGGTGATAGGCATCAGTCGGCGCAGACCGCCCAACAGCTTGATGTCGCGGGTGCCGGTTTCGTGGTCGATGATCCCGGCGCTCATGAACAGGGCGGCCTTGAACGTGGCGTGGTTGATGATGTGGAACACCGCCGCAACTGCCGCAACCTTGGTGCCAAAGCCCAGCAGCATGGTGATCAGCCCCAGGTGGCTGACCGTGGAAAAGGCCAGCAGCGCCTTCAGATCATCCTTGAACAGCGCGATGACCGCGCCCACCACCATGGTAACCAACCCGGTGGTGGCCACGATATAGAACCACTCGGGCGTGCCCGCCAACACCGGCCACATGCGCGCCATCAGGAACAGCCCCGCCTTCACCATGGTGGCCGAGTGCAGATAGGCCGACACCGGCGTCGGCGCTGCCATCGCGTGCGGCAGCCAGAAATGGAACGGGAACTGCGCCGATTTGGTGAAACAGCCCAAAAGGATCAGGATCAGTGCCGGCAGGTACAGCGGCGAGGCTTGGATCGCCTCCTTGTGTTGCAGGATCACGCTCAGGTCATAGGACCCGGCGATATGGCCCAGGATCAGCATGCCCGCGATCATCGCCAACCCGCCCGACCCGGTCACCGCGAGCGCCATGCGCGCCCCCTGGCGGCCTTCGGGCAGGTGCTTCCAATAGCCGATCAGCAGGAAGGAACTGAGCGAGGTCAGCTCCCAGAATACCAGCAAAAGCAGGATGTTGTCGGACAGGACGATGCCCACCATCGCGCCCTGAAACAGCAGCAGATAGGTATAGAACTGCCCCATCGGATCATGCCGCGACAGATAGAACCGGGCATATAGGATGATCAGCATGCCAATCCCCAGGATCAGCGTTGCAAACAGGAATCCCAGACCGTCCAGCATGAAATTGGCGTTCAGACCCAGACCGGGCAGCCAGTCGAACCTTGCCGTAACCACTCCGCCCGACAACACGGTCGGGGCATGGATCATCAGACCGGTGAAGGCCAGAAAGCTGGTCAATCCCGCCGCCGAAGCCGAAGCGTTGCGTCCCGCCCGGATCAGCAGGGCAGGGAAGATTGCCCCGAGAAAGGGTAGGGCGGCGATGAGGAAAAGGGACACCGTCGATTACTCCGCTGCTGGTTATTCTTGTTTCCGCTTTGCAGCGATAATTTATGTCCTTGGCCGGTATTGCAAGGATGCAAAGCCCGAAGTTTCGGCGCGACAGAATGTTTCATGTATTCCGGACTGACGTTTTCTTGATCATTCAGGTGCCACTCCAGGCGCGCGGCAGGGACCTGCCCGTGTTAGAAACAGACGAATTCGACAGAAAGGACGCTGCTTTGACCGCATCCACGATGCTTGCCCACCGGGTTGGCCGCCGGGCCGTGCTGGTGCTGGGCGCCGCTGCGCTGACCGGATTTGCCGTGCGGGAATACCTGCTGACGCCCGAGGATTTCACCGGTGGCGCCCTGAGCGTGGAAGAGGCACATGCGCAGGCCATCGCGGGCAAGGTGCTGCTGGTCGATATCCGTCGTCCCGATGAATGGGCCTCGACGGGGCTCGGTGCGGGGGCGCACCCGCTCGACATGCGGCGAGAGGATTTCGTGACGGCGCTCGACGAATTGGCCGAAGGCGACCGGACCCGACCCATCGCGCTGATCTGCGCCCGCGGGGTACGCTCGGCCCGATTGGCCAACCAACTGGCACAGGCCGGGTTCACCGGCATCATCGACGTGCCCGAGGGTATGCTCGGCTCGCGCGCGGGGTCGGGTTGGCTGCGCGCTGGACTGCCGGTCGTGGCCCATGCCGAGGCTCTGGAATGAGGAGCGCGGCGGTTCTGGCTCTTCTGGCCGGTCTCTGGGGGCAAGGCGCGCAGGCGGGGTGCGCGGCTGAGGCAGCCCCCTGCGAGACCGCAGACGGCACATATCACATCGCCGTGCCCGAGGCCGAGAACCCGCCGGTCCTGATTTTCTTGCACGGTCATGGCGGCGAGGGCGCGGCGACCCTGCGCAATGCGCGGCTGGTGGCGCCCTTGCTGGCGCGCGGCTGGGCTGTGATCGCGCCTGATGGCCAGTCCCGCGCCCCGGGTCGCCCGCGCAGCTGGACCTTCTTTCCCGGATGGGAGGGACGGGACGAGACCGCTTTTCTGACCCAGGTTCTGGCCGATGCCAGCGCGCGCTTCGGGCTCGATGCCGAGCGGGCGGTGCTGGGCGGGTTTTCGGCTGGCGCCTTCATGGTGACCTATCTGGCCTGCGCCACGCCCGGAGCCTATCGGGCCTATGTGCCGGTCTCGGGCGGGTTCTGGCGCCCGCAGCCCGACAGCTGTGCAGGTCCGGTGCACCTGTTCCAGACCCATGGCTGGGCCGATCCGGTGGTGCCGCTCGAAGGGCGTTTCCTGGGAAGTGGCCGGTTCCAACAAGGCGATATCTTTGCCGGGCTGGAACTGTGGCGCCTGACCAATGGTTGCGTCGAGCACAAGCCGGACGGCTTTGATCAGACTGGCCCTTTTCTGCGCCGCCGCTGGCAGGGATGCAGCGGCGGTTCGCTGGAATTCGCGCTGTTTCCCGGCGGCCATACGGTGCCCGAAGGCTGGGCCGATATGATGGCCGACTGGGTCGAGGCGCTGCCCGCGCCCTGATCCCTCACTCGGCCGGGTGAATCCGGCTGCCGCGTTCCAGCAAGGTCTTCAGCTCGTTGCGATAGGCGCGGGCGCTGCGGGTGATCGCGGGCTCGCGGAACTCTTCGCGCATGCCGATCAGCCGCCGCGCGGTGCCCGCCGACACGCCCGACAGCGCCGAAAGCGGCACCGCCAGCGCCAGGCTGAGCGCGATAGGTGCCAGCCAGACCGATACCAGCCCCAGCGCGATGCCGGTACTCAGCGCCAGCCCACTCACCGTTTCCAGCGCGTGGCATTTGACCAGCGTGGCCAGCCCATAGGTGCCGCCGTCGCGGGCCTGTGGTGACCAGCCCTTCTGGATGCCCAAGAGCGTGCGAAACACCGCGATCATCTGTTGCACCATCAGGATCGGCGCATAGAGGATCGACAACACGACCTCAGACAGGAAGGACAGCATGAAGCGGCCCGCACCGCCGAAATCCGAGTAATGCGCGCCGCTCAGCGGCAGCGCCACGATGCCCAGCAGTTTGGGCAACAGCAGCATTGCATACATCACCACAATGATCAGCACATGCCGGCCCTCGCTCATCTCGGGCCATTGCGGGAACAGCGGGTTGTCGGGGCTGAAATACTGCAGCACCGATCCATCCTGCCCATGCCCGATCAGCGCCCACATCACCAAAAGGGCAAACCAGATCGGCGACATCAGATAGCCGATCGCGCCGTGGAACATGTGAAACCGCGAGACCGAGCGAAAGCCGCGCGCGGTCAGCAGGTTCAGGTGCTGCAGATTGCCCTGGCACCAGCGGCGGTCGCGCAGTACGTGGTCGATCAGGGTGGGCGGGGTTTCCTCGTAAGAGCCCCGGATGCGCGGCAGGAAGCGCACCGACCAGCCAGCCCGGCGCAACAGTCCGGCCTCGACGAAATCGTGGCTCATGATCAGCTTTTCGCGCCCCGACAGCGAGCGCAGCTTGGGCAGGCCCGCGCAATTGGCGAAGGCGGCGGTGCGGATGATCGCGTTATGGCCCCAATAGTTGCCTTCCTGCCCGCACCAGCGGGCCATGCCCTCGGCAAAGGCGGCGCCATAGACGCCATTGGCGAATTGCTGCATCCGGGCAAAAACCGATTGTGCGCCAATCAGTTGCGGAAAGCTTTGGATCAGCCCGGCGCCGGGGTCGCGGGCCAGCGCGTCGGTCAGCCGGACGATGGCGCGACCGGTCATCAGGCTGTCGGCATCCAGCACCAGCATCGCGTCCCAGTCGGCGCCCCAGCCGGCGACCCAATCGGCAATATTGCCCACCTTGCGGTCGGTGTTTTCCACCCGGCGGCGGTAGTAGAGCGCCAGATCCGGTGCCAGCGTGGTGCGCAGCGCCTCGACACTGGCCTGTTCCTGCGCGGCAATGGCGTCGTCGCGGGTGTCGGACAGGATGAACATGGCGTATTCATGCTGGCCGCCGCGCGCCTTGAGTTCCTCCAGCATGGTGCGGGCATTGCCCAGAACATACCAGGGCACCTCGTTATAGACCGGCATCAGCAAGGCCACCTTCAGCGGCTCGGCCCGGCCTGCGCGAGTTCGTGCGGGCTGCCGCGACAGCGACAGCATGCCCAACAGAACTGTGCTGACCGCAAAGGCGATCCAGAAGAAGTTGAACGAGATCAGCGCCAGCAGCACCAGCTCGATTACCGAGATGCCGCTGTCCGAGAACCAGTCGCCCATCAGCCAGACCAGCGCCAGCGTCGCTGCCATGGCGGGCGAGAAGGCAACCACCCGCCACAGCGCCACGTCCTGCGGCGCGGTGTCGGATGGGGCCTGCGCGTCGCGGAACCCGGCGCTGAAATCCTGCGCGCGCATGTCGAGCGGCGCGCGGGGCGGCATGATATGAAGATCGTCGCGCATCACGCGGTCCACCTGTAAAGCCAGACTTCCGACGCCGGTTCTTTGTCGTGGCGCAATTGCGCGCGCAATTCGACCAGAGGTGCCTCGCCCGGAACAAAAGAAAACGCCAGTCGCATCCCACCGGTATCGGGGTTGCGTTGCAGAACCGGCGGGGCGATTTCGGTATGGGGCGACTGCACGATCGGTTCCAGCGCGTCGACATCGTCGAACAGCGGGCTGGCTTCGAAGTCGATGACGACCAGACGCCCCTCGCCAAAGGTCTTTTCGCCCATGGCGGTGCGGATCACCCGTGGCAGCGGCGTGCGGTGCGGTTCCTCGCCCCAAGTCAGACGATAGGACAGCGAAATCTCGCTGCCGGCGGCATAGGGGGTCGCGGGGCGCCAATAGGCGACGATATTGTCATAAATCTCCTGATCGGCGGGGATCTCGACCAGGGTCACCGCGCCCTTGCCCCAATCGCCATGCGGTTTGACCCACAGGCCGGGGCGGCGGTGGTAATGCGCCTCGAGATCGGCAAAATCGGCAAAGTCGCGTGCCCGCTGCATCAGGCCGAACCCGCGCGGGTTCTCGTCGACAAACGACGAGATCTGCAATGCGCGCGGATTGGCCAGCGGCCGCCAGATCACCTCGCCCGCGCCGTTTCGGATCATCAACCCGTTGCTGTCATGCACGGCGGGGCGGAAGTCGTCGAACCGGGTGCGATCGGTGGCGTCGTAAAGGAACATCGATGTGAGCGGGCCGAGGCCCACATGGTCGACGTCCTCGCGGGCAAACAGCGTCGCCTCGACCTCCATCACGGTATCCTCGCCGGCGGTGACCTCGAACCGGTAGGCACCGGTGACCGAGGGGCTGTCCATCAGCGCATGCAACACCATGGCGCGCTGGCCCGGTTCGGGACGTTCCAGCCAGAAGCGGATGAAATCGGGAAATTCCTCGCCCATCGGATCGCCGGTCTTGAGCGCGAGACCGCGCGCCGACAGGCCATAGGCCTCGCCCAGGCCGATGGCCCGAAAATAGCTGGCCCCCTGAAAGACACAGAATTCATCGGTCTCGCCGGGGCGGTGCATCTCGGTGCGCAGACGCAGGCCGGAGAAGCCGAGTGCCTCGTCGGCAGGCAGCGGCGGCACCTCGGGTCCGGTATCGAACATGTCCATTTCAAAGGCCACCGGGCGGGTCATGCCGCTCTCGACCGCCTCGACCTGAACGGCGCGCGGGAAATAGAGACCGGGCGCGAAGAAATCGACGCTGAACGGGGTCTCGGTCCCGGCCCACAGCCCGTGGTCGATGCGGAACCGGATCGAGCGGTATTGCTCATAGGTCAGCGCCTGCCAGGGCTCGGGCACGCTAGGGCGTGGCGCGTAAGCGCGCGTTGCCAGATCGCGCGCCATGGCGGTCACCATCTCGCGCTCGAAAGGCTCGGCAGGTGCAGCGGCAAAGGCGCGCGGCACCAGCGCCAGAGAGGAGACAGAGGCCAGAAAGAAACGGCGAGACAGCATCATGTGCGGGATTTCCAGGGATGCGATTTGAACCAGGCGGCGCCATAGGCAACCGCTGCAATCAGGGCGAAGCCGAACAGGTTGACGGCAAGAACGCTGAGCGCATCGCGTCCGGCGATGTCGAGCAGCACGCCCAGCAGTCGAGCGGCGGCCATAGAGAAGACGAAGACCGCCAGCGATTGTTGGCCGACCTTGAGGATGACGTTCAGCACCATCTGCCAGGCCCGCGCCACTGCGCCATCGCCCTGCGGCAGCAACCGCGCGCCCTTGTCGCCTGCGACGACCCAGCCCAGATAGGCCAGCGACAGGAAATGGACATAGCGCAGCAGCGCGAAATCGGTCTTGTCGCGCAGCTCTCCGGTCACTTTCCAGGTCTCGCGGATCGGCTCGCTGACGGTGGAGTTCCAGGCATCGACCCAAAGAAACACCTTCCAGGAGCCGAACGGGGCCGACAGTACCACAAACAGCGCCGCCGCCCAGATCAGCGCCTTGTGGACGGGGGGAGCCGGGATCCAGCCGCGCATGAAGGCAAAGCCGGTAAAGAACAGCAATTGCCAGCCGAACGGGTTGAAGAACCATTGCCGCTCGGACCAGGGTTCCGCCGGCAGCGCCAGCGCACCGGTCTGGGCCACCGCCCAGATCAGCACCGAGGCCAGCGCCATCGCCCAGAACCCGACCTGTTTCAGCCCCATCATCAGCGGCATCATTGCCAGAACCACCAGATACATCGGCAGAATGTCGAAGTAGTTGGGGACGTAGGTGAGCGTAAACAAGCCCACGATCTGCGACATCGGATCGCCAAAGAAATGCTGCAGGTTCAGCCCGTCTACATAGCTCTTTTCAAACAGGCCCGAGAGGTCCAGCGCTGCCATGCACATGGCGGTGAAAAAGAACAGGCCAATATGCGCCCAATAGACCTGCCAGACCCGGAACGCGATACGCGCGGTGCCCATCCACCAGCCCCGTTTCAGAAAGGCGCCGCCAAAGGCGATGGCCGAGGCCATGCCCGAGCAGAAGACAAATATTTCGGTCGCGTCGGAAAAGCCGAACCGCGCCGGGATCCAGCCGGCCCAGGGGTTGCTGGGAATATGGGCCACCAGAATGATGAACATCGCGATGCCGCGAAAGAAATCCAGCCGCAGGTCGCGGGTTCTGGCGGCCGTGGCCACAGCGCGGTGCGCCGTGGCTGTGGGGGCGAAATCAGAGGCGGGCGAAATCGTCGCCATACGTCCTTGGTCCTTCTGTGTCACTCGTCATTCCGCGGGAACGCTGTGAAAATTGCGGTCGTCGCGACCCGCCTCGATCAAGGCCCGGCGGGCGAGGGCATAGCTATCTTCATGACCGCCGCGTTTGGCGCGACGGTCGTCCAGCACCCGCTCGACTGCGTCCAGACGCCCCGCCCGAAGGCCCGCGTCGATGGTGATGCGTTCGAAAACGTCGCGCTGGGCGTGACTGCCCCCGGCCAGCTGCATGCTGCCGCGCGCGGCCAGCAGGTGGTCGAAGGCTTGGCCATACTGCCCCTCGCCAAAGGCTTCGAGCCCTTGTGCTGCGGCCAGTCCGGGGTCGGCCATGCGGCGCGTGGTGTCGCACTGGGCCATGTCTGCATCGCGCTTGATCCGGTGCAGCATTCGCGAGATGGCGTCTTCTCGGGTATCCCCGGTCAGGGCCAGCAGGTAATGCAGGTCTGCGAAGATCAGGCATCCATCCTCGGTGCGCGCGGCACTCAGATCGGCCAGTTCTTCCCAGCGGTCTCCGACATTTACGCCTTCGAGCTCGAGCCGCGACAGCAGCGAGGTGGCGTTCGATATGTCCCGATAGTCGTCTGTCTTATCCTTGCGAATCGCTGAATCGTAGAGATCGAATACCTGATCAATCTGGCCTTGGTCCAGATGCATAAGTGCCTTGTGCCACCAGACGTGGTAACGAAAATTGTTGCAATGGGACCAGGCCGACTCGCGCCCGGCCAGCCATTCCAGGCCTTGTTCGGATTGTCCTTTCATTTCATGGACATGCGCTACCGCATGCAGGCCCCAGGCGTCGTCCGATACCATCCACAGCGCCTGCCGTCCGGCGATCTCTGCCTTGTCGTAGGCGCCGGTTTCCTCCAGCGCGAAGGCATGGCAACCCAGCAGGTATCCGCGCCCGGCGTGATCGGGGGCATAGGCGGGCAGCACCCGCTCGATCGAGCGGCGCATTCCGTCGGGATCGCCCAGTACGAATCGGGTCGCATGGCTCAGCTTCATCGCCAGCGTGTCCTCGGGATGGGTGCGCAGGATCGCCTCGAATTCCTGAACCGCGCGGCTGGGGCTGCCTGCCAGCCAGTGGCGCAGCGCGGCCAGGTAATGCGCCTCGCGCGGCGTCACCGGGTGCGCATCGGCCGCGCGCTCGGCGGCGGCCATCGCGTCGACCGCGACCGGCGTCATCTCGCGCCGGCCCAAAAGCAGCATGAACAGGCCCTTGATGGCATGGCCCAGGGCAAAATCGGGCTCCAGTTCCAACACCCGCGCCAGATGCTGCGGGGTAACTGACGCATGGGCCATGAAGCCCAGCAGAACGCCGTCCCACGCCTCGGCGCTGTCCGCGCGGGTCAGGCTGTTGGTCTGTCCAAAAACATCGTCTCTCATACCGGGTCCGTTCCTTGCAAAGGGGGCAGTTCGCGCCTTTGCCAAGTCTATTGGAGCCCCGTATCAGGATCGACGCCGCTCGCGAATTGGTGAAAGCGCGTGTGCGGAAAATGGGGGAAAAGCCGCCGAATGCCCCTGTTGTTTCAGCAATTTGCCGCCCAGGGACAGGCGATGTTTCAGTCTGCGAACGGATCGTCCGAGGAGAGCACGGATTCGGTGTCCTGCCCGCAGCGCGGCGGCGCCCTGCGATAGGTGACAGGGGTGCGCGACAGTTTCAGCGGATTGCCGATCAGGTGCACCGGGCCGGGCTCGGCCTCCATGTCGATCTGCATCTGCCGGGCCGCGACCTGATCACTGGCAAAGACCTGGTCGATGGTCTGGACCGGCCCCACCGTGACCTTGAGCGCCTCGAGCCCGGCAATCACCTCGGCCATGCTGCGCGCCGCCAGCGCCGGACGCAGCAAGGCATCCAATTCGGAGCGGTTTTGCAACCGCGCCTGGTTGGTGGCAAAGCGCGGGTTGTCTGCCAGCGCGCCCAGGTCCAGAAAACCGCAGAACCGACGGAACTGGCTGTCATTGCCCACCGCCAGCACCACATGCCCGTCCGAGGTGGCATAGACGTCATAGGGCATGATGTTGGGATGAGCATTGCCCCGCCGCTGGGGCAGGGCGCCGCTGGTCAGGTAGTTCACGCCCTCGTTGATCATCCAGGCCACCTGCGCATCGACCAGCGCCAGGTCGATATGCTGGCCTTCGCCGGTGCGCTGGCGGTGATGCAGCGCGGCGAGGATCCCCACGGTTGCATACATGCCGCACATCACGTCGGCGATGCCCACGCCCACCTTCATCGGGGCGCCCTCGGGCTCTCCTGTCAGGGACATCACGCCGCCGAACCCTTGCGCCATCAGGTCATAACCCGGTTTCGAGGCATTGGGGCCGGTCTGGCCAAAGCCCGAGATCGAGCAATAGACGAGGCCGGGAAACTCCGGTCCGAGGCTGGCATAGTCCAGCCCGTATTTGGCCAGCCCTCCAGGTTTGAAATTCTCGATCAGGATATCGGCATGGGCCGCCAGACGCCGGATCTGTGCCTGCCCCTCGGGCGTCGAGATATCCAGCGTCACCGATTTCTTGTTACGGTTGGCGGCCATGAAATAGGCACTCAAATCGCTCGGATTGCCATCCGCATCAGTCACATAGGGCGGCCCCCATTGGCGGGTGTCGTCACCGCCCGAGCCGGGGTTCTCGATCTTGATAACATTGGCGCCCAGATCACCCAAAAGCTGGGTACAGGTCGGCCCCGCCAGAATGCGGCTGAGGTCCAGCACGCGCACCCCGTCGAGCGGACCCTTTGGTTGCTCAGATCCGGCCATCGTAATCTCCCCGTGAAATCTCGGCTGCGATCACCGTGAACCGGTCTGCCGCCTGCGCCGCCTCCAGCGCCGCGCGCAACTCTGCCCGCGAGCGCACGGTGTGTCCATGCCCGCCAAAGGCGCGGCCGATGGCGGCAAAGTCGTGATGTCCGAAATCGACGCCCCGATTGGGCAACTGGCGGCCGCGCTGCTTCAGCTCGATCAGCGACAGGCTGGCATCGACAAAGACCAGAAAGATCGGGTTGCCGCCCATCTCGGCAGCGGTGGACAGCTCTCCGGCGACCATCAGGAACCCGGCATCGCCCGAGAAGCTGATCACCGGGCGGTTCGGTTCGGCCAGTTTCAGGCCAATTGCCATCGGCAAGGCGCAGCCCATGGTGCACAGGCCCGAGGACTGGATCAGCCCGCGCGGCTCGTCACAGCGCCACATCTGGCTGAGCAGGATGCGATGGGCGCCGCTATCGGCGGTGGCCAATGTGCCTTCGGGCAGGGTGGCGCGGGTCTCGGCGATGATCGCGGCGGGCCCCCACTCTTCGTCTTCGGGAAAGGCGCGGGCCAGAGCGTCGCGGGCCGCCTGCGGTTGGCCCCCGGGCCAGGTAGGGTGCCCCGGTGTGCCTTTGGCGATGGCCTCCAGCGTGGCGCCGGTATCGGCGACGATATTGATCCCGGCTTGATGCATGTAGTGGTCGTTGACCACCGCTGAGATGTCGATCACCCGCTGGCGTTCGGTGTCCCAGACCTCGCGCCAGCCGGGGCGCATCTCGATCGGGTCATAACCAAGGCACAGGATCAGATCGGCGGCCTTGACCAGCGGCAGCAGGTGGCTGTCGGCCAGTGGTGACAGGCCCGCGCCGCCCAGGCAAAGGCGATGATCCTCGGGCAGGATACCCTTGGCCTTGTAGGTGGTCACAAAAGGAATTTCGAAATGTTCCAGAAAGGCTTGCAGGACACATTTCGACCCGTCCGCCAGCACGTCGAGGCCGATCACCGCCAGCGGGCGGCGTGCCTCGGCGACCCATCGGCGGGCGGTCTCCAGACAGGTGCCACCGGGCGCCACCGGGGCCGCCGGGGTCAGCCGCCGCCGCCTTGTCTCGCGCACCGGGGTATCGGCCACGCCGATCGGCACGTCGATATGAACCGGGCCGGAGCGGGGTTGCGTCGCCAGCGACACCGCCTTGTCGGCGATGATATCCGAGCCTTCGGCGGTCAGGCGGAAACTGCCCTTGGTGATCGGGCGGAACACCTGGGCATGGTCCATCACCTGATGGGTATAGGTCAGCGCCTCGTCGGCATCGACACAGCCGGTGAGCACGATCATCGGTACCCGGTCCTGCAGCGCATTGGCGACGACATTGACCCCGTTCATCGCCCCGGGCCCCAGCGTCGCAAGCAGGATCGCGGGTGCGCCATCGCGGTGGTGCACCGCCTCTGCCATGAAGCCTGCGGCATTCTCATGCTTGGCCAGATGAAAGGTGATCCCGGCCTTGTCCAGCGCATCGACCAGCGTCAGCACCTCGCCGCCGGGCATGCCAAAGGCATGGCGGCAGCCCGCCTCGTACAGCCGCCGGGCCAGCAGGTCGGCAGCGCGGGGAAGGGGGTCTGACATGGTGGGGCTCCGTTAAAGGGGTCGGTTCTGGCCGAGATTGCGGAGCCTGCGTCCGAAGGCAAGGGGGGTCACGTCACTGTGAGGCGATTGCCTGCGCCGCCACGGCTGCAAACCGCGCGTCCAGTTCGGCGGCAATGGCGGCCAGTTCGTCGCCGCCCTCGTCCAGATAGGGGGCAAAGACCTGCGAGGGCAGCTTGTAGCCCAGCGTGGCAGAGCCGTCGGCGTTCTCGGTGACGTAGAACCGGATCGGCGCCTCGATCATCGCGGCGGTGGACAGCGCAAGTATCCGGACGGCGAAATCGTTGTTGAAGGCGCCGATGACCCGGTTGCCGGGAATGGTGATGCCGCGCCGGGCAGCGGCCTCGGTAGGGCCCGCCTGGGTGACGATGCCCAAGCCGTTTGCGGTGATCGCGGCGCGGGTATCCTCGATCAGTTGCGCATGGGTCTTGGTCGTGGCGTGCACCGCCCAGCCCGGGCGCGGGCTCAGGTCGCCCGCCAGTGCGGGCAGGGCAAGGCAGGCGATCAGGGCGAGGATGGCAAGGCGCATGGTGGGTGTCTCCGTTGCTCGTCCCTTGATGCCAGATTTCGGGGCCGTCCGCGCTCACGATATCGTGCACCGTTTACGTGACGCCGCGCGCCGCCTAGGCTCGCCTCAATAGCGAGGAGTGAGGGGAATGAGCGACATGAATGGCGCCGAAAGCCTGGTGCGCAGCCTGCTGCAAAGCGGGGTCGATACCTGTTTCACCAATCCCGGCACCTCAGAGATGCATTTTGTGGCGGCGCTCGATCAGGTGCCGGGCATGCGCTCGGTGCTGGCGCTGTTCGAGGGTGTCGCGACCGGGGCGGCGGATGGATATTACCGGATGGCGCGCAAACCGGCGGCGACGCTGCTGCATCTGGGACCGGGACTGGCCAACGGAATCTCGAACCTGCACAACGCCAAAAAGGCCGGGTCGGGCGTGGTCAACATCGTAGGCCAGCACGCGGCCAGCCATCTGGAGCTGGACGCGCCATTGACGGCGGATATCGAAGGGTTGGCTCGGCCGGTGTCGCATTGGGTCGAAACTTCGCTCTCGGCGGCGGATGTGGGGCGCGATGCCGCCCGCGCGGTGCAGGCGGCGCGCAGCGCGCCGGGGCAGGTGGCGACGCTGATCCTGCCGTCTGACACGGCCTGGACCTCGGGTGGGCAGGTCGCGCCCGCCCGACCGGTGCCTGCGCGGGCGCCGGTTGAGGCCGAGACGTTGGAACAGGCCGCCGCCGCGCTGAGAGGGCCGGACAGCCTGTTGCTGCTCGGGGGTGAGGCTTTGAGCGCCGAAAATCTCGAACGCGCGGGCCGTATCGCGGCGGCGACTGGCTGCGCGTTGCTGTCGGAATGGGCCAATGCGCGGATGGAGCGCGGCGCGGGCCGGGTGCCGGTGGCGCGCGTGCCCTATCCGATCGATATGGCAGTGGAGGCGCTGTCGCGGTTTCGGCGCATCGTCTTGCTGGGTGCGCGGCCACCCATCGGCTTTTTCGCTTATCCGGGCAAACCCGCCGTGCTGACCCATCCAGAGGCCGAGATCATCGCGCTGGCCGATTGGGCCGCCGATCTGGACGGCGCGCTGGCAGGGTTGGAACAGGCGGTGGGCGCTGCGGGTGCCGCGCCGGTGCACGCGCCGCCTGTCGTGCAGGGATCGGTCAGCGGCCCCTGCACGCCCGAGAGCGTTGCCGCCGTGCTGGGCCAACACATCCCCGAAGACGCCATCGTGCTGGACGAGTCGGTGACCACGGGACGCGCCTTTCACGGCGCCACGCTGGGCGCTGCGCCGCATACATGGATCAACAATTGCGGCGGCTCCATCGGCTATAGCCTTGCCGCCGCCATCGGCGCGGCCATCGCCTGCCCCGACCGCAAGGTGATGACGCTGACCGGTGATGGCTCGGCCATGTACATGCCACAGGCGCTGTGGACCATGGCGCGTGAAGGTCTGGATATCACCGTGGTGATCTGGGCCAACCGCAGCTATCGCATCCTGCTGGGCGAATTGTCGGGGGTAGGAGTGATGAACCCCGGCCCGCGCGCGCTCGACATGCTGAGCCTGGAGCGGCCCGCCATCGATTGGATCGGGCAGGCGCAAAGCCTTGGTGTGCCTGCTGTCCGGGTCGAGCGGGCCGAAGAGTTTGCGCTGGCGCTGGAGCGGGGATTTGCCGAGGCGGGGCCGAAGCTGATCGAGGTTCTGCTTTAGCGGGGCCGGGGAGGGGGCGCTGCCCCCGTCGCGCCTTGCGCGACTCCCCCGGAGTATTTTGGGCGAAATGAAGGGTCAGAGTCGCAGGCCGCAGGCCTCAAAGGCAGCACGCGTGGCGGATTTTTCAGCCTCGGTCAGTTCCTGCATGGGAAAGCGCACCCGCCCGCCGGTCTGTCCCAGAAGCTCTTGCCAGTATTTGCCATGCGCCTGCGGCTTGCCGCCCGGTTTGGTGGATTTGATCGCCTGGCGCACCGGGTCGAGGCTGTCGCGGATCGCGCGCGCCTCGTCGATACGGCCGGCAAAGGCCAGTTGGGTATAGTCATGCATGCGCCGGTCGTTTGCGGTTTGCAGCTGGTAAGGCGGTGAGGAGCAGAGATAGAGCCGCCAGCCCAGTTCCACGATATTGTCGAACCATTCCTCCTCGGACGCGGTGGAGACCTGGATCCGGTCGCCCGCCAGTTCGGTCAGGCGAGCATACATCTCGCGCGGGACCGAGTATTTGATCGCCACCACATTCGGCAGATCGGCAATGCGCGCGCACAATTCGGGGCTCATCAGGTAACCGCTGTCGGGGTGGCTCCACATGGCGATGCCGATATCGACCGCCTCGCTGATCGCCTTGTAATACTCGTAAAGCAGCGCGTCGCGATCATGCACGAAATGCAGCAAGGGCGCGTGCACCACGATGTAATCGGCGCCCACGTCCTGGGCATGGTGTGCCAGTTCCAGCACAGTGTCGAAATTCTGGTCCGAGACCGACATCATGGTGCCCGCGCGTCCGGCGCATTCCTCGACCGCAACCTCGAGGTTGCGCTTGCGCTCCTCCAGCGACATCGAGAAGAACTCGCCCTGTTTGCCGCAGATGAAGAGGCCCTCGATGCCCAGATCATCGACCCAGTGGCGGATGTTGCGGCGAAAACCGGCCTCGTCGAACAACAGATCCTCGGCAAAGGGGTTGAGGGCGGCGGCCCAGATGCCGCGCATATGTTCGCGGGCATGGTCCTTGGCCTCGCTTTTGGCGTATTTCATGTCTCACTTCCCTTGCTTGCATCGGTGATCGCCTGCCAGAGCGACAGGCTGGTAAGCGGCATTTGCAGATCGGTCACACCCAGCGGCGCCAGCGCATCGAGCGCGGCGTTCAGGATCGCCGCCGGGGCGCCGATGGTGCCGGCCTCGCCGATCCCCTTGGCGCCGAGCGCGTTGGTGGTGGCGAGCGTCTCGGTCTTGTGGATGGTGAGTGGCGGCAGGTCACCCGCGCGCGGCATCGCGTAATCCATGAACGAGCCGGTGAGCAGCTGCCCGTCGTCGAAATGCAGCGCCTCCATCATCGCCTCGCCCAGGCCCTGGGCAAAGCCGCCCATCACCTGTCCCTCGGCCAGCAGCGGGTTGATCAGCCGCCCGGCATCGTCGAGGCAGGCCATATGCGTCAGGCGCGGGGCACCGGTGTCGTGGTCGATCTCGATCGCGGCGAGGTAGCAGCCATGCCCCCAGGCCTCGCCCGGGGCGGTATAGACGGTGTCGGCGGTGATCGGGGCGGGCTTGCCCGCGTCGCGGCGGCGGATGATCTCGCGGCAGGCCTCGAGCACGGCGCTGGCGCCGATGGGGGTGCTGCGGCTGGCCAACGCGCCGATGCCGGGTGGGCAGGTGGCGGTGTCGCCATGTCTGACCGTTATTGCATTGGGCGTGAGGTTCAGAGCATCGGCGGCGATCTGGGCCAGCGCGGTTTCGCGCCCATGTCCCTGGCTGCTGCCGCCGAATGCCACGGTGGCGCGGCCCGCCTCAAGGGTCACGCGCGCGCTTTCCCACCCCTTGCCCGAGGGTTCGACGTAAAAGCCGAGGCCGATCCCGGCCAATGCCCCCTCGGTGCGCCGAGCGTCGCGCCAGGCGCGCCAGGCAGGATAATCCGCGAGTGCCAGGAAATGGTCGAGTTCCGTGGCATAATCGGCCCCCTCGACCTGGCCCGCAGGCAGGTCGCGCGGGCCGTTCAAGCGGTGCAGGTTGCGGCGGCGGATCTCGGCGGGATCAAGGCCGGTGGCACGGGCGGCGGCATCGGCCAGACGTTCCATCAGCGCGCAGGCCTCGGGGCGGCCCGCGCCGCGATAGATGCCGGTGGGCGCAGTATGGGCGCGCCGGGCGCTGGTACCCAGATCGGTGGCGGCGATGTCATAGGGGCCGGGCAGGATGCGGGCGGCGTTCCAGGCCGGGATCAGCGCTGAATTGGGCAGCCAATGGCCCAGCGGCGCCTCGACGCGGGCCTTGAGCGCCAGAAAGTGCCCGTCACCGTCAATGGCAAGCTGTCCTTCGCTTGTCAGCCCCCGGCCATGGGTGGCCGACAGGAACTCTTCGCTGCGGGTGGCGGTCCAGCGCACCGGGCGGCCCAGATGATGCGCGGCCCAGACCGCCAGCACCTCTTCGGGGTAAAGCGAGGCCTTCATGCCAAAGGCGCCGCCCACGTCGTGGGCGATCACCCGCAGGTGCTCGGGGTCGAGCGACAGGATACGGGCTAGATCGGCCCGCGCCCGGTGCGGCGTCTGGGTGGACAGCCAGACGGTCAGCCCGCTGCTGTCGGGCAGAATGGCGATGGCGCGCGGCTCCATCGGGCTGGGGGCAAGGCGAGGATGCGCAACCCGGACCGCGACCACATGGGCGGCACGGGCGAATTCCGCTGCCGCATCGCCACTCTGCCAGTGTTGCATGGCCAACAGCTCGGGGGTCGGGGCGGGGGTCTCGTCGATCTCGGCCCAGATCTCCTCGACCGCGTCCAGCGCCTGACCCGGCGTTTCGGCCAGCACCACCGCGATGGGCTGGCCCACTGCCGATACCGCGCCATCCGCCAGAATCGGATAAGGCGTGGCATGGTCGAGCGGCAGCACCGGGTTGACCTCGAGTCCGCCCAGCGCGCCCAGGTCGGCGGCGGTCAGCACCGCCGCCACACCCGGCATCGCGCGGGCGGCAGAGGTATCGCAGGCAACGAGCCGCCCGCTGGCATGGGAACTGCGCAGAAAGGCTAGGTGCAGCGCCCCCGGCAGGCGGATATCACCCGTATACTGCCCCTCGCCCCGCAGCAGGCGGGGGTCTTCGCGCCGGGGCAGCGCTTGTCCGGTATAGGGCGCGGATCGGGTCACGGGGGTCTCGGTTGCGGTGGCGGGTGCCACGATCCTGCAAGCCTGACCGGGCGGGTACAAATCGCGAAATTGCATCCTGTTATCCGCAATCGGCATATCACAATCGTTCTGATATGTGGAAACTATGGGGCAGTTGGCCAAAGGGGGACAGGGTGAGGATAGCACTGATCGGGCATGGACCCATTGCCGCCCATGTGGCGGCGCATCTGCCTGTCGGCGTGCAGCTGACCGGGGCGCTTTGCCGTCCCGGGCGGGATCAGGCCGCGCGCGCGGCGCTGGGCGTGCCGGTGGCGCAAGCCTTGCAGGGCCTGCCCGGGCGGCCTGATCTGCTGGTCGATTGCGCAGGGCATTCCGGGTTGCGCGCCCATGGGGTGGCGGCGCTGGGCGCGGGGGTCGAGGTGCTGACCGTCTCGGTCGGTGCATTGGCCGATGCGGTCTTTTGTGCCGAGTTGGAGGCTGCCGCCCGCGCCGGTGGCACGCGACTCTGCCTGGCCTCGGGCGCGATCGGGGCGCTGGACGCGTTGGCGGCGGCGGCGATGGGCACGGGCTTGCAGGTCACCTATACCGGGCGCAAACCGCCGCAGGGTTGGCGCGGCAGCCGCGCCGAGAAGGTGCTGGATCTGGACGCGCTAACCGCACCCGCCACCCATTTCACCGGCACCGCGCGCGCGGCGGCGCAAGCCTATCCCAAGAATGCCAATGTGGCCGCCGCCGTGGCGCTTGCCGGGGCCGGGCTGGACGCCACCCGGGCCGAGCTGATCGCCGATCCGGGCGCTACCGCCAATATCCACGAGATCGCGGCCGAAGGCGCTTTTGGCCGGTTCCGGTTTCAGATCGAGGGGTTGCCGCTGCCGAGCAATCCACGTTCCTCGGCGCTGACCGCGCTCAGCCTGCTGGCGGCGCTGCGACAGCGCGGCGCGGCGATCCGGCTATCGCTTTGACCGATAGCCACGCTTCGTGATATCGCGAAACCCATGAACCGCACCCAGATCCGCATCGTCGAGCGTGTATTGACCCGGCTCAAGCTGAAACAGCTGCGCCTGCTGGTCGCCGTGGGCGAGCGGCATTCGATCCTGCACGCGGCGCAGGCGCTGAACATGTCCCAACCCGCCGCAACAAAGCTGATCAAGGATCTGGAGCTGGATTTCGACGTGCAGCTGTTCGACCGCACCAATCGCGGCATGGTGCCCACCGTGTTCGGGGCGGCCCTGATCCGGCATGGCAAGCTGATCCTGGCGCAGATTTCCCATGCCGCCCAAGAGCTTGACGATCTGAACGAGGGCAATGGCGGGCGCGTGGTGGTGGGTACGCTGCTGGCCGCCTCGGCCGAGTTTCTGCCCCGCGTGCTGACCCGGCTTCTGACCGACAAGCCGGGGCTGGTGGTGAAACTGGTCGAGGGCACCAACGAGGTGCTGATGCCGGCGCTGCGCTCGGGCGATGTCGATCTGGTGGTCGGGCGCTTGCCGATGCACCGGCACCGGGCCGAGATCGTGCAGGAACGGCTGTTCGACGAAGAGGTGATCTGTGTCGCCCGGAGCGACCATCCGGTGCATCGCCACGCAGCGCCCGTGCTGACCGACCTGATGGAATACCCCTGGATCCTGCCACCGGCGGAAACCACGTTGCGCCGCCAGCTGGATCAGGTCTTTGTCGATCTGGGCGGCGGCGCGCCACCCTATGCGGTGGAATCGGTCTCTTACCTGGCCAACCGGGGTCTGTTGCTGGGGTCGGACATGCTGGCGGTGATGCCCGCGCATGTGCCGCGCCACGATATCAGCGCGGGGGCGCTGGCGCGGGTCGACTGGCCGGTGCCGATCCCGATCGGGCCGGTGGGTGTGTCGATGCGCAAATCCGCCAGCCTGTCGCCCTCGGTCGCCGGCGTGCTGGATGCGCTGCGGGTTGAGGCCGCGCAAATGACGCGTTGAGCTTGCCTCGGTGGACCCGATGCGCCACATCTGCGGCACCGATCAAGGAGACACCATGAGCGACATGCGCCTTTCCCTTTGCTCCAGCTGTCAGGACGACCGGGACCGTGACCAAGGGGCCGAGCGTGCCGCCGTGGCCGAGGCGCTGGCGCGCGCCGGGCTGAGCGGGAGGGTGGAGCTGGTGGAGCATGCCTGTTTCGGCGCCTGCGCCACCCCGGTGGCGCTGGCCCTTCAGGGGCCGGGGCGGGCCAGCTATGTGTTCTCGGATCTCGACGTGGTGGCGGATGCCGACGATATCGCCGCCACCTGCCGTGTCTATCTGGATAGCCCCGGAGGCTGGATTTCCGATGCCCGTCCCTGCGGACGGTTGCGGGAATGCCTGCTGGCGCGGATTCCGGCCTATTCCACCTGAACCGTGACCACGGCCTCGACCGGGGTGCCATCGACCATCAGCGGGCTGTGGCTGTTGGCGTTCAGCGAGACCTTCACCTCGACCGGGCCTTTGGGCAGGTCGGGGATATGCATCCATTCGCCATAGAGCCGGGCCAGTTTCACGCCGTTGACATAAACATGAGCATGGCCTTCGCCCGGCACGTCACTGGCCGAGGCATTTTCGGGGGCAAAGCGGAAATTCTGCGGGCTTACATGCAGGTTCCAACCCGACATCGGATCACGGGTCAGTGCTACGGACACACCGGGTGCGTCGGGGCCAGCGGGCAGATGGGTGGCCTGGGCGTGGTCGTGGCCGCCTTGCGCCACGTCATGGGCGCCATGCTGGGCCGTGTCGCCATGATCATGACCGTCAAAGGTAACGCCATAGGCCGCCGCGGTTACGAAACCGGCACCGCCACCAAAGACAAGGCCGATGGCGAACAGAGCGAGAGAGCGGGACATATCAGTCTCCTAGCAAAGAAAAACCCCGCCGGATGGGTCCGGCGGGGCATATGGGCTGGCGGATCAGGCGTGCGCTTCGGCGCGCTTGCTCTCGGTCTGCCAGAAGTAACCCGCGAAGCCACCCAGCAGCACCCAGGCCGCCATCCCGACACCAAAGGCGCGGGCGGCAAACAGCGCGCCCAGCTCGGTGGGGACCGGGCCGGCAAAGCTGTCAGGCTCGGGCGCGCCGATCAGATGCGGCGCCATCAACAGCAGCGCGGCGGCGCCATAGGCCATCAGGTTGCCACCGAAGGCGATCAGCCACATGGCGATGCCTGCCGCGGCTACGGTCGCGGTCCACCAGATCTGGCGGGCGGTGATATCTGTATAGGACACACCGGGCACCTCGGGCGCCAGCGACAGGCCGGGCGCGAAGTGAAAGGTGATGAACCCGGCCAGCCCCCAAAGCAGACCGGCGCGCGCGGTCACCGCATGGCCCATCCCCTCGGCCACCGACATCAGGGCAACCATGACAACTGCATAGCCGGTATAGGTCAGCATCGCAAAAACGACCGTGAGCGCATCGCGCATCGGATCGGCGAACATACCGGGCAGGTCGGGCTGGGCACTTACCGCCTCGGCGCCGAAATGAACCAGTTCGCCGGATTCATACAACTCGGCATGCAGCAACACGGGCTGCACGAACAGAAACTGCAGCAAGGCGGCAATCAGCCCTGCTGCAGCGCCAGCGAACAACGCGCTGGTCAGAATGCGACTGAACATGGTTCAGTGGCAGGGAAAGCCGGTTGCGTGGCGCACGTCGTGGGCGGCGTCATGCAGTGCGGATGCCTGCACATGGCCCGCCAGGGTCACGATGCCCAGGCCCAGGATTACGGCGAACAGGGCCGGAAGGATCGCGGAACCGGTGGCCGATGCCTTGAGAGTTTTGGTCGTCATGTCATTTCCTCCTTGCCGCCGCACCCGACGGCCGGTGTTTCATTACCTGTCTGGCAGGTCTCCTGGCTCGCGGGTCGGTGCCTCTGTTCGCCTTCCCCCCGGAGCGAACCCGGGAGTGGCTGGTTGAACAGCGGCTCACCGCTTACAGTCGCGGGGGCGGCTTTGGCTTGAACCGGCGGGCGGTCGCACCAAATTCCCTCTTAGCATCCGGATTGCTCCGGCAGGACCAGACCCCTCCATTTAGCCGCGAACGCGCGCCCGGCGCAATCGTCATTTGCGACCTTTCCGGTCAGTTTCCGCGCTTTTTCAAAAGATAGATATCCATGATCCAGCCATGATCGGCCCGCGCGCGGGCACGGGTTTCGACGATTTCTCCCGCCACCGCGGCCAATGGACCCGCCACCAGAATCTGTTCCTCCATACCCACATAGGCGCCCCACCAGATGTGGTAATCGGACATATCCAAGGCCTGGAACGAGCATTCGCCGTCCAGCATCACGGCCGCGGTATCCACGGCGGGGGGCCAGCCTTCGTCGCGCAGGCGCCGCCCGGTTGTGACCAGAAACGGTGCGCCTAATTCGTTGATCGGAATGCCATGTGCCGCCGTCAGGGCCTGAAGCGCCGTGATGCCGGGAATCACCCGCACCTTGGGTTGCGGATCGAGCCGTGCCGCGATTCGCAGCGAACTGTCATAAAGCGACGGGTCTCCCCAGATCAGCAACGCCACCCGCGCCGCGCCGGGGTGGTCCTCCATCGCCGCCTGCCAGCGCAGGGCGATTGCATCGTGCCAGTCGTCGACGCCCTTCAGATACCCGTCGTCAGCCCGGCGCGCGGGGATGTCGAAATAGGCGATCTGCGGCGGGGTGTCGGTGGCGTCAGTGATGATGCGCTCGCGCAGCCCGGCCAGATCGGATTTCCCCGCCCCCTTGCGCGGGATCAGGATCAGATCGGCGGCGCGAATGGCGGCGATGCCTTCGCGGGTGACATGGTCGGGATTGCCAGTGCCGATTCCGATCAGGAGTAGCTCAACCATCGCCGAACTCCGCCAGCGGACCATAAAGGATCAGGGCAGGGGCGGTGCCCACCTCCTCTGCCAGCCGCTCGGCCAGTTCGCCCATGGTGGCGCGTGTCAGGCGCTGTTCAGGGGTCGAGACGCTTTCGGCCATCAACGCAGGCGTCGTACGCGGCAGGCCATGCGCTTCGAGCGCGTCGAGCAGCAACGGAAAGGTGCGCTTGCCCATGAACACGACCGTGGTGGCCTGAGCATCCGCGAGTGCGGGCAGGTTCAGGTCGGGGGGCAATTGCCCGCTGACGTCATGGCCGGTGACGAATTGCACCCGCCGCGCGGTCAGCCGTCGGGTCAGCGGGATGCCCGCCGCCGCCGCCGCCGCCACCGCCGAGGGGATGCCGGGGATGATCTCGTATCCGATCCCGGCCGCGCGCAGCGCGACCAGTTCCTCCTCCAGCCGGCCAAAGAGACCGCCATCGCCGGATTTCAGCCGCACGACGTGGGCGCCGGTCTGCGCATAATCCACCAGCAGGCGGCTCACATGGTCCTGCTTGGGCGAGGCGCGGCCCGCCCGCTTGCCCACCCCCACCAGATCGGCATCCGCGCGCGCATGGGTCAGGATCGGACCGCTCGACAGATCGTCGAACAGCACCGCGTCTGCCTTGCCCAGCCGGTCCACAGCTTTCAGCGTCAACAGGTCCGGGTCGCCCGGCCCCGAGCCGACGAAGGAGACAAAACCGCTCATGATCCCGCCTCTGCGATCAGGTGAAAGAAGGTGCCGGTGACATTCCCGCGCACGGACCCGGTTTGCGGCCCCTCGACGCCTTCGGCATCGAAAACACGGGCCAGCGGCGCGTCGGGCTGTTCCAGGATCGAGGAATAGTGGAACTCGTGCCCGCGCAGGGTGGCACCGGTACCATAGCCGGGCAGGGGCCCCAGCAATTCGGCCCGGCGATAGCCCAGGTTGAACTTGCGCTTGTCATACGAGGTGACGAGGCCCAACAGACCCGCCATCCGGTGGCGGGTGCCGTCCTTGTCGATCAGCGCCTCACCCAATGCCATGTAGCCGCCGCATTCGCCATGCACGGGCCGGGTTTCGGCATGTCGTCTCAGCCCCGCGCGAAAGGTATTGGCGGCGGCGAGTGTGCCCGCATGCAGTTCGGGATAGCCGCCGGGCAGCCAGACCAGATCGGCATCGGGCGCGGGGGCCTCGTCGGCCAGCGGTGAAAACGGCAGGATCTCGGCGCCACCCGCGCGCCAGCCTTCCAGGAGATGCGGATAGGTGAAGGAAAACGCTGCATCCCGCGCCAGCGCGATGCGCTGGGCCGGGGGCGGCGGCAGCGGTGCCGAGGAAAGCCCTGCAGGGCTTGAAGAGGCGGCGGCCCGGATCGAGTCCAGGTCGACATGTTCGCGCAGGAATGCGGCATAGCCCGCGATGGCGGCCTCCAGGTCGGGATGTTCCACCGCCTGAATGAGGCCCAGATGCCGCTCGGGCAGGGTCAGGTCGCCACGCCGGGGCAGCACGCCCAGCACCGGCAGGCCCGCGCGCTCCATGCCCAGCCGGGTCAGCCGCTCGTGCCGGGGGCTGGCACAGCGGTTCAGGATCACCCCGGCAAAGGGCAGGTCGGGATTGTACATCCGGAATCCCAGCGCCGTGGCCGCCGCCGATTGCGCCTGTCCACCCACATCGAGGACCAGCACCACCGGCCAGCCCATCCTGAGCGCGGTCTCGGCGCTCGAACCGTGGCCGGTCTCGCCGGGTTTGGCGACACCGTCGAACAGGCCCATCGACCCTTCGGCTACCACGATATCGGCGCCAGCCGCCTGCGCGGCAACGGCACCCAGCAGCCGCTCGCCCATCGCCCAGCTGTCGAGGTTGAACGAGGCCCGCCCCGCCGCCGCTAGGTGAAAGGCAGGGTCGATATAATCGGGTCCGCTCTTGAAGGGCTGCACCACCAGCCCGTCTTCGGCCAGCGCGCGCAACAGCCCCAGCATGACAGTGGTCTTGCCGGTGCCCGAGGCCGGGGCCGAGATCATCAGGCCGGGGGGGTTAGTCATCGCCATGGCTCCAGCTCGACCACGGGCTGTCGGCGCTTTGCGGCCGGTAACGGCGGTCGTATTCGCGGGAATAGAGGCAGCTTTCGTCAAACCCCTCACCCTTCAGAACCGGTCCCACCAGGATCAGCGCGGTGCGCGAGATGCTTTCGTCCAGCGACTCTTTCAGCGTCTCCAGCGTGGCGCGGATGATCCGTTCGTCGGGCCAGCTGGCGCGATAGACCACCGCCACCGGGCAATCGGCGCCGTAGTGCGGGGTCAAATCGGCGACCACCTTGTCCAGATTGCCGATCGACAGGTGGATGGCCAGCGTGGCACCGGTGCGGGCGAAGTTCTCCAGGCTCTCGCCCTCGGGCATCGACGAGGCGCGACCGGGCGTGCGGGTCAGCACCACCGATTGCCCCAGACCCGGCAGGGTCAGCTCGGTCCCCAGCGCGGCAGCAGCGGCCGCGAACGACGGTACGCCGGGTGTAACGCTGACCGGGATGCCCATCTGTTTCAGCCGCCGGATCTGCTCGCCCATGGCCGACCAGACCGACAGATCACCCGAATGCAGCCGCGCCACATCCTGCCCGGCCTTATGCGCGGCCTCGATCTCGGCCATGATCTGATCCAGATCCATCGGCGCGGTGTTGACGATCCTTGCCCCCTCGGGGCAATGGCTCAGGATCTCCTCGGGCACCAGCGACCCGGCATAAAGGCAGACCGGGCAGGAGGCGATGATATCGCGGCCACGCAGGGTGAGCAGGTCGGCAGCGCCCGGTCCGGCGCCGATGAAATGTACGGTCATGTCTGGTCTCCGATGGCGAGGGCGCAGGTGGCGCGCCGGTCGTCCGATATCTGTCTTGGGGTGATCAGCCGCGCGCCCGGCCCGGCGGCGACCAGCGCCGCGGCCTCGGCCACGCTGCCGGTGCCATAGCTGGCGCGGCTTTGCGGCGAGCAGGTGAGGGTGCGCTGCCCGGCAAGCTCGCTCGCCGGAATAAGGTGCAAGGGCAGCGCCAGCTCTGCCGCCAGCGCCTCCAGCGCCGGGTGCCCGGCCTTGTCGGCAACGGTGGCGAGCGCGGCCACCGCCTGTCCGGCGGCGGCCTTGTCATAGGCTGCGCGCAGGCTGGCCGCCTCTGCCGTGGTGGTAAAGCCCAGTCCCGCGACGATCATAGCGTCACGCTCCACTGCACCACCGGATAGGCCGATTTCCAGCCCCGGCGCGGCCCCAGCGGGGCGGCTTGCGCCAGTTCGACCCGCAGCAGCTCGCCGCCCTTGTCGGCCTGCCAGAGGGCCAGCAAAGCCTCGCTTTCCAGCGTCACTGCATTGGCGACAAGCCGGGTGCCGGCGGGCAGTTCGGCAAAGAGCCATTCCAGCAGTGCCGTGCTGAGACCGCCGCCGATGAACACCGCGTGGGGCCGCGCAAGGCTGCCCAGCACCTCGGGCGCGCTGCCCTCGACCACGCGCAGGTGGTCTTGCCCCAGGGCGTCGGCATTGGCGCGGATGCGCGCGGCGCGGTCGGCGCGGGGCTCAATGGTGGTGGCGCTCAGCGTTGGATCGCTCATCAACCATTCGATCCCGATCGAGCCGGTGCCGCCGCCGATGTCCCACAGGTGCTCGCCCCGCTGCGGCGCCAGCGCCGAAAGCGTCAGCGCCCGCACCGGGCGCTTGGTGATCTGCCCGTCGGTCTCGAAGATCGCGTCGGGCCTGCCGCTTGCCTTGGAGATCGCCCGACCTTCACCCGCCACTGCGACGCCGACACAGACGGGGTGGGCGAAATCGCCCGCTTGCGCCTCGGCCAGCGACAGGGTTTGCAGGCGCTCGCGCGGGCCCGCCAGCGCCTCCATCACATGCAGGCGGCTGGCGGCAAAGCCGGTCTGATCCAAGTAGCGCGACAGTTCGGATACCGCCGCACCGTCGCGCAGCAGGATCAGCGCGCGCAGGCCGGATGCCAGATAGGGCCGCAGCCGGGTCAGCGGTGCGGCATGCAGACCCAGGGTGAGGGTCTTCTCCAGCGGCCAGCCCAGCCGCGCCGCTGCCAGCGAAAAGGTCGAGACTCCGGGCAACGCGCGCCATTCGCCCGCATCGAAATGCCGGGCGATGACGGCACCCGCGCCAAACCAGAACGGATCGCCCGAAGCTAGCACCGCGACACGGCGCCCGCGCAGCCCGGAGAGAATCTCCAAGCCGTCAGAATACGGGACTGGCCATGCGATGCGCTCCTGCGGCCCCTCGGGCAGCAGCGACAGGTGCCGGGGCGGCGCCATGATCACCTCGGCCGCGTCCAGGGCTTGACGGCTTGCGGGCGGCAGGCCATCCAGTCCATCCTCGCCCATGCCGATCACGCTCAGCCACGGAGCATCAGACATGTCGCACCTCCTGATCCTGGGCGGTACCACCGAAGCGAACGCGTTGGCGCGCGCCGTGGCCGAGACGGGCCTGCGCGCGACCTATTCCTACGCCGGCCGGGTCGAGGCGCCGCGCGAGCAGCCGATCCCGGTGCGGGTCGGCGGATTCGGCGGCGTGGCCGGTCTGGTGGAATTTGTCCACAGCAACAGCGTAACGCATGTTATTGATGCTACGCATCCTTTTGCTGCGCAAATGAGTGCCAACGCCTGCGCTGCCTGCGCCCAAACGGACACGCCCTTGGCCGCGCTGACGCGGCCCGCCTGGCAGTCCGGAGACGGGGACAACTGGCACCGCGTCCCGGATATCTCCGCCGCAGTCGCCGCTTTGAAGGGCGTCCCGCAGCGCGTGTTTCTGGCGGTAGGCCGGATGCATCTGGGCGACTTCGCATCCCAGCCGCAGCACGATTATCTTTTGCGCCTCGTCGACGCGCCCAGCGATCCGCTGCCCTTGCCCAAGGCGCAGGTCGTGGTGTCGCGTGGTCCCTTCACAAGAGAGGGTGACAAGGCGCTGATGCAACAGCATAAAACGCAGCTTGTGGTCAGCAAGAACGCCGGCGGCACCGGGGCGCGGGCCAAGCTGGACGCGGCGCGCGACCTGGGCCTGCCGGTGCTTATGATCGACCGCCCCGTTCTGCCGCCCCGGACCGAGTTTGCCACCCCCACCGATGTGCTGCGCTGGCTGCGTCATTCCGGCGTGAACCTTGGCGTGTAAACGATTGGGGTACCGTCTCTTTCGATGACGCGGGTGCGGGAAGAACCGACCAGGACCACGGTCTGCATATCCGCCATCTCGGGTGTCGCTTCGGCCAGACGCGCGATGCGCAGCGCCTCGTCCGGGCGCGAGACCGCGCGGGCAAACAGGATCAACCGCTCGGGTTCGCATTCTTCACGCAGGATTTGCAACGTCTTTTCAAAGCCTTCGGGCCGGGACTTCGAGCGTGGATTGTAGAACGCCATGGCGAAATCCGCCTGCGCGGCCAGCCGCAACCGGCGTTCGATCAACGGCCAGGGTTTCAGGTTGTCACTCAGATTAATGCAACAGAAATCATGGCCCAGCGGCGCGCCCGCGTGCGCAGCGGCGGCCAGCATGGCGGTGATGCCGGGCAGCACCTGAATGTCCAGATCGCGCCATGCAGGCGGGCCAGCCTCGACCGCCTCGAACACTGCCGAGGCCATGGCAAAAACGCCGGGATCGCCCGACGAGACCACGACCACCCGGTGTCCGTCGGCGGCCATCTCGAGCGCATGGCGAGACCTGTCGATCTCGACCCGGTTGTCGCTGGCATGCAGCGTCAAGCCGGGCCGCTCGGCCACCCGCGCAACGTAAGGGATATAGCCCACCACATCGGTGGCCTCTTCCAGCGCGGCCGTCACCTCGGGGGTGACCAGCGCCTCCGAGCCCGGGCCAAGGCCGACGATCCGCAGCCAGCCGCTCATGGCCGCCGCCCCTGACCATGTACGATGATGATCGAGAAATAGGGGGTCACGCCGCTGCATTTCTCGGACAGGCGCGAGACCTGCTGATTGGCCATCTGCGCGTATTCGACGATCCAGGCGCGCTCGAACAGGTCGGCAGTCTTGAGCGCGCGCACTACCTTGTCGAGGTTGCGGCCCAGCTTCATCACCACCAGCGCGTCGGTTTCGGCCATGCGGGCGGCCAGCACATCCTCGGGCAGGGTGCCGGGCAGCACGGTCAGCACATCGTCGCCCCAGGTGATCGGGGTGCCGGTGGCGGTCCAGGCGCCGGACATGCCGGTGATGGCGGGGATAACTTCGACCGGGACCAGATCGCGCAGGCGGGTATAAAGATGCATGAACGAGCCGTAGAAGAACGGGTCGCCCTCGCATAGGACAACCACATCCTCGCCCGCGTCGGCCAGCGTGCGCAGATGGGCGGCGGCGCTCTCGTAGAACTCGGACAGCAGCTGGTTATAGCGCGGATCGGTCACCGGGATCTCGGTGGTGACCGGGTATTCCATCGGAAACTCGACCGCGCCCTCGGGGACCATCCCGTTGACAATCTTGCGGGCCTGGCCACTGCGGCCGGGCTTGCGGAAATAGGCCACATGGCGGGCGCCGCGCAGCAGCCGGTCGGCCTTGACGCTCATCAGGTCGGGATCGCCGGGGCCAAGGCCCAGACCGTATATTGTGCCCGCGCTCATTCGGCGCGGCTCGCGATAGCGTTGATCGCCGCAACGGTGATGGCGCTGCCGCCCAGGCGGCCCTTGACGATGCAGCAGGGCACCGGCTGTGCCTCCCACAGGGCGTCTTTCGACTCGACCGCGCCGACAAAGCCCACCGGGCAGCCGATGATCGCGGCGGGGCGCGGGCAATCGGGATCTTCGAGCATGTTCAGCAGGTGAAACAGGGCGGTGGGCGCATTGCCGATCGCCACCACTGCGCCCGCCAAGTGTGGGCGCCACAGTTCCAGCGCGGCGGCCGAGCGGGTATTGCCCATTTCGGCGGCCAGCGGGCGCACACGCTCGTCATGCAGGGTGCAGATCACCTCGTTATCGGCCGGCAGGCGGAACCGGGTCACGCCCTCGCTGACCATGCGCGCATCGCAGAGGATAGGCGCGCCCGCCTCCAGAGCGCCGCGCGCGGCGGTGACGAAGTCGGGCGAGAAATGAACGAACTCCTCCAGCCCGACCATGCCGGCGGCATGGATCATGCGGACCGCGACCTGCTCCTCGTCCGCGTCGAAGCGAGCCAGATCGGCCTCGGCCCGGATGGTGGCAAAGGACTGTTTGTAGATCGCCGCGCCATCGGTTTCGTATTCATAGGGCATCAGGTCAGGTCCATCGTCTTCAGTGTTTCGGGTGTCAGGTCGCGCTGGCAGGGCTCATCCCCCGCGCGGCCCCGTTTTACAAGGTCAAACCGCCCATCGCGACCGACCAGCGTTATATCGGCGGGGCGCATCCGGGCGCAGCCCTTGGCACAGCCCGAGACATGCAGGCTGCCATTCACGCGCTCGGCCAGCGCGTGGGCCAGATCCCGCGTTTCGGCCTGCGCCTGCGGGCAATAGGGCGCACCGGGGCAGGCATCGGTAGTTAGAATGGGATCGCCTGTGCGGGTGACGAAATCGGGGGCGGGGATGGCCTGCGCCCCTTCCAGAAGGATCAGCCGCCAGGGGGTGACCCGCAAAGCGACTGCGCCGCTGTCACGCAAGAGCGCAGCCAGCGCCTGCGCGGGCAGCTGGCCAAAGGCCGCACCGTAAAGCGGGCCAAGGGCTGTCTCACCGGGGGTCAACGGTTCACCAACCGGCACCGGTTCCGTGCCCTGCCAGATCGGGGGCAGGGATTCCGCTCGCACCAGCCGCGCCATGCGGCGGGTATCCGGGGCATATCGGTCGGCAAACCAGCGCGCCAGCTCGATCAGGTGGTCGATCGCCTCGCCCTCGGTCACTTCGCGCCCCGTGGCCATGCCGTCGGCGCGCAGGATCAGGCCGTTTGCGCTCCGTTCCAGCCGGATATCCGCCGAATCCGCGCTCAGCAGACGACCCGCCCCGGTGTCGATGGCAAAGCCGAATTTCGCCGGCAGCACAGGCAGTTCGCCCAGTCGCTCCGTCAACTCTCGCCCCAGCCGCTCGGTCAAGTCGCCGTCGCGGTAAAGCGGTGAGAACAGGATATTGCGCCGCACCTCGAGGCCCGGTTCGCGGTCCAACAGGTCAAGCGCAGCCAGTTCGGGCAAGAGCGGTTGATGATCCTTCTCGGCCACCCCACGCAGTTGCAGATTGGCACGGTTGGTCAGGTCGATGGTGCCATTGCCGACCCGGTCGGCCAGCGCGCAAAGACCCAGCGCCTGCGACGCGCTCAGCCGGGCGAGGCGCGGGCGCACCCGCACCACCAGCCCGTCGCCCGACATCATCGGGCGATGCGCGCCGGGGCACCAGCCCTGGACGATGGGCGCGCTCATGCCAGCCCCTCCAGATCGGCCCGGATCGAGTTGCGCCGGGTCTGCCACAGCCCCGCCTCGTAAAGCGCGCGGAACCGGTCCAGCATGGCCTGATAGGCTTGCGGGTTGGCCTCTTGCAGGAAGGCCGCAACCTGCGCGTCTCCCAAAGTGGCATCGTGGTAGAGATCAAACAGATGCGGCGCCACGCTGTCGGCCAGATGCGCGAACGAGGCCATGTGGTCGAGCGTTGCCGCGATCTCGGCCGCGCCCCGCAACCCGTGCCGCATCATGCCCGCGATCCAGCCGGGATGGGCGGCGCGGGCGCGCACCACGCGGGCGATTTCCTCGGGCAGGGTGCGGGCGCGCGGGGTATCGGGATTGGTGTTGTCGAGGTGATAGAGCTGCGCCTTGCCACCTGTCACGCGCTTGGCGGCGGCAAAGCCTGCCTCATGCGTGGCATAATCGGCGGCCAGCAGCAGATCGGTCTCGGCCAGATCCTGCAAATGCACGAACCCGTCGGCATTGGCGACGCGGTCGCGGATGCCTTCGGCGTCGCGGGCGATGTTCTCGCCCTCCAGCGCAAAGGAACTGGCGGCCAGCCAGGCCTCGCCCGCCTGCTGGCGGGCCTCGTCGGTATAGGTCTCGGGCAGGTGACCCATGCCCAGCCCATAGCTGCCCGGCGCCGGGCCATAGACCCGCGCTGCGGGCGCATGTCCGGCATAGGGGTTCCAATCGGGCGTCTCGTCACGCGCGCAAAGCGCACGCACGGCTTGCCCGAACAGCGCCGAAAGCGTCGGAAACACGTCGCGGAACAGCCCCGAGACACGCAGCGTGACGTCCAGCCGGGGCCGGTCCAGATCGGTGATCGGCAGAACCTCGATCCCCGAAACCCTCTCGGACCCCTGATCCCAGACCGGTTTGACCCCCAACAGATGCAGCGCCATGGCGAATTCCTCGCCCGCCGTGCGCATGGTGGCCGAGCCCCAGAGATCGACAATCAGCCCCTTGGGGTAATCGCCCTCTTCCTGCAAATGCCGGCGCACCAGTTCTTCGGCCAGTTTCACGCCCTGGGTATAGGCCGCGCGCGTCGGGACCGAGCGGGGGTCGGTGGTATAAAGGTTGCGCCCGGTGGGCAGCACATCGGTCCGCCCACGGTAGGGCGAGCCCGACGGCCCCGCCGCGATCCGCTTGCCCGCCAACGCATCAATCAGCGCGCGCGCCTCGCCCTGTGCCGAAGGGGTGGGATCGAACGGGCCGGTCACCTCGGGCACACGCCCATAGACATGCAGCCCGTCGCCATACTGGCTTTCCTTCACGTCGCAGACAAAGCGGTCGATGCGGGTGATCGCCTCGGCGGTCGAGGTGGCGCGATCAAGGCCCAGATCATCCTCCAGCCCCAGCGCCTGCGCCTCGGCCCGGATATCGCCCTGCAAGCGGTCGCGGCGTTTGGGGTCCAGCCCGTCGGCATTGGAAAACTCGTCAAGCAGTGCCTCGAGTTGTACCATCCGGTCCGGCGTGCCGCTGACGCGCAGGGCCGGGGGGATATGGCCCAGCGTCACCGCGCCGATGCGGCGCTTGGCCTGCGCGGCCTCGCCCGGATCGTTGACGATAAAGGGGTAAATCACCGGCAGATCGCCGATCAGAACCTCGGGCCAGCATTGCCCCGACAGCGCCACCGCCTTGCCCGGCAGCCATTCCAGCGTGCCATGGGCGCCGATATGGATCAGGGCGTCGGCTCCCAGCGCCTGCCGCAGCCAGAGATAGAAGGCCACATAGCCGTGGCGCGGAGTGCGGGAGAGGTCGTGATAGTCGTCATCGCGCGCCTCGGGCGTGCCCCGTTCCGGTTGCAGGGCCACCAGCGCCTTGCCGCGCCGGATCGCGCGAAACTGCAAATTGCCTTGCGAAAATGCCGGATCACTCTCAGGGTCACCCCAAGCGCTTTGCAAATCCTGGCGCAATTGTGGCGGAATGCTGGCCAAAGATTTGCGGTAATCAGCGATTGGCCACGAAATCGACACAGTTTGCAGCTCTTCCGCAATCGGCTGCCCGGATGCGATGTCATACCCCTCATCCTGCAAATCGCACAGTATCGCCTCGACCGAGGCCAGCGCGTCCAAACCAACCGCATGGGCCATCTGCCAGTCCTTGCCGGGATAGGTGGACAGAACCAATGCAACCGAGCGCTCGGCAGCGGGTTTGGCCGCCAGCCGCAGCCAGCCCGACACCCGGTTTACCACCGCCTCGATCCGGTCGGGTTCTGGGCGGTGCGCGAAACGGGAATATTCCAGCGCCGGGTCGCGCTTGCCCGGCTCCTTGAACGAGATAAGCCCGGCGTCGATGCGCCCGTCGACCTCGGGCAGCACCACATGCATGGCCAGATCGGCGGGCGACAGCCCGCGCTCGGCCTCGGCCCAGGCCTTGCGGCGAGAGGTGGCCAGCGCCACCTGGAATACCGGTACGCCGGCGGCGTCGAGCGGCGAGGCGCCATTGGCGCCCTTGCCGGAAAACGAGGTGGCATTGACGATGGCCGCCGGGGCCAGCCCCGGCATCTGTCCGGCGATCCAATCGGCAGCGGCGGGCACCTTCAGCGAAGGCGCGAACATGCCCATCGCCTGAAATCCGCGCGCGCGAAAGGCCTGGATCAGCGCCGCGACCGAGGCCGTGTCGGCCGAAGTCAGATAGGCTCGGTAAAAGGTGACCAGTATGCGCGGGGCGTCGCCCTCGAACGCAGTCTCGGGCGCGATCACGCCGCGCTCGGGGCACCAGAACCCGCATTCGGGCAGCACCTTTGACCCGATCACCGGCCCGGCATAAAGCCCGGTCGCCAGCGCCATTTGCGCCAGCGCGGCCTGCGCCGCCACCTCGCCGCCGGTGTCGCAGAGATGTTGCAACCGCCGCAGGGTCGAGACGGGCAGGGTGGAATAGGCGTCAAGGCGCGTATCCTCGCGCCCGTCCGCCGGCAGAACCGCCAGCGCGAGCCCCTTCTCCTGCGCCAGCGCCAGCACCTGTTGCAGCCCATAGGCCCAATAAGGCACGCCGCCGATCAGCCGGATCAGGATGCCCTTGGCCCCTGACAGGGTATTCTCGACATAGGTATCGACGGATAGGGGATGTTTCAGCGCCGTCAGGTTGGCCAGGCGTAGGGTGGGCATTCTGCCCATCGCCCCGCCGCCGCGATGCCAGCCCGCCGCAAAAGCACCCAGGTCACTGTCCGAGAACGACAGCACCACCAGATCCGCCGGGCTCTGGCCCAGGTCGGTCGGGGTCTCGGTCTCTTCCAGCCCGTGGCTTTCGCGGAAAACGACATGCATGGCGCGCGCTTACTCCGCAGGCTCGGAAACGCCGGTCAGGATGGCACGGATCGCGGCCTCGTCGATGTCGTGATGCTCGGCGATCACCACCATGCGCGAGCGGCGCTCCTCGCCCGGCTGCCACGGGCGGTCATATTGGTGACGCACCCGCGCACCCACCGCCTGCACCAAGAGGCGCATGGGCTTGCCCGAAACGGCGGCATAGCCCTTGACGCGCAGGATGTTCAACTCGTTGGCCAGCCGCTCGATCCGCGCGACCAGTTCGGCCGGGTCGGATTGTTCGGGCAGTTCCACCACGATGCTTTCGAAATCGTCGTGCTCGTGGTCGTCATGGCCGTCATGATGGCTGGGACGAGCGTCCATGTCGTCCTCGGCGGCGGCGCCAAGGCCCAGGATGACGCGCACATCCACGGCGCCCTCGGCCACTTCGACCACCGGCAGCGGGCGGGGGGCCTCGGCCGCGATCACCTCGCGCGCGCGGGTCACGCCGTCGGGCCCGGCCAGATCGGGCTTGGTCAGCAGGATGATATCGGCACAGCTGATCTGATCCTCGAACACCTCGGACAGGGGCGTTTCATGGTCGATTGAGTCGTCGGCCAGCCGCTGGGCATCCACCGCCGCCACATTGGGCGCGAACCGGCCCGCTGCAACCGCCTCGGCATCGGCCAGCGCGATGACGCCATCCACGGTGATCTTGGACCGGATATCGGGCCAGTCGAACGCCTTCAAGAGCGGCTTCGGTAGCGCCAGGCCCGAGGTTTCGATCAGGATGTGATCGGGGCGCGGCTCCAGCGCCATCAGCGCCTCGATGGTGGGGATGAAATCATCGGCCACGGTGCAGCAGATGCAGCCATTGGCCAGTTCCATGATGTTTTCCGCCGGGCATTCCGGGATGGCGCAGCTTTTCAGGATCTCGCCATCGACCCCCACATCGCCGAATTCGTTGACGACCACGGCCAGCCGCTTGCCTTGCGGGTTCTGCATCAGGTGGCGGATCAGCGTGGTCTTGCCCGAACCGAGAAAGCCGGTGATCACGGTAACGGGGAGTTTTTCAAGGGTGCTCATGGCTCAGGCTCCGATCGGGGGGATGCGCGCGGCGCAGTTCTTGCGGAAATGGACGGGACGCTCGCGCCAGGGGACAAGCCCGTCAGCGGTGGCGTGATATTTGGTGACGCCCTCGACGATGGTGGCCACGTCATCGGCCTCGTTGAGGTTCTCATAAACAAAGGTCCAGCGCGTCGGGCCGCCGCGCAACACGATCGAGCAACCCTGATCGCAATTGGACAGGCATTCGACCGGCCTCACGATGACCCCTTCGGGCAGCGCGGCGGCGCTCAGCGCGCGGTGGAGCAGCGCGCCGGGGCGCTGGGCATCGTCTTCGACCGGTAATCCACGGCGGCAGGTGGTACAGACCAACAGCTCGACCGGAGCGTGTTCGCTCATCTCTCTCATCCCCCCAGGGTCCAGTCATGGGGGACGGGGCATGCACGGGTCGGCCCTTCTGGCCCCAGACCCGTCACCGGAAACACCCCGTCCGGTTGCAGTTCGTGTGCTGGCAGGTCTCCCGGCTTGCGGATGTCAGGGTCTTGCCCTGTCGGGCGTCCCGCCTTCCCGGCCAATTGGCCAGTGGCTTGGGCACCCTCTCCGGTCACGGTCGCGGGGGCGGCTGCGCTTGACGGCTGCCCGGGACCAGTTCCCGGAACCGCTGGCGCATTCCCTTTTCATCCGGTTTCCCGGACACCAACAGGGCGGACATGCGGCATGGGCAGGGGCCTTGTCAAGCGCGCTTGGCGGTGCGTCTGAGGGGGCAGGGGAAAAGCGACCTCTGACGTTCAGCCAGCGGCATCCGCCGCCAGCCGCGCACGCAGCCAGTCGAGGTAGAGCTGCGCCGGGGCACCGGGCGGGGCGGCACGTTCGGGGCGGACCAGATAATGCGCCTGCGAAAAGGGAATCGGAGGTCCCGCCAGCCGCAGCGGTGCGCCCTGGGCGATGGCGCCCTGGGCAAAGCGCGTCAGCACGATCGCCAGCCCGGCCCCCGCCATCACCAGTTGCAGCGCCGCGACGGTGGTATCGACCGAATAAAGGCTGCCGCCGGTTGGAGCGGACAGGTCCTGCGCCGCGAACCAGCGTGGCCAGTTGTCCTCGTATCCCAGGATGTGGATCAGCTGATGCGCCTGCAGCGCCGACGGTGGCTGCACCGGTTCTCCGGCCCGCACAACCGGCACGATGGTCTCATCGCAGAGCTTTTCGGTCACCAACCCTGCCCAGTCGCCACGCCCCAGCCTGATGTCCACATCCACGCTGCCCACCGCCGGGCCGTCATCCCAGATGTTCGAGACCAGTCGCACGGCAATACCGGGATGGTCGGCGGCAAAATCCGGCAGGGTGGCGGCGAGCCAGTAGGCGGCCGAGGAAATCGGCGCACGCAGCCGCAGGATGCCGCGCCGGGCCGGACCGAATAGGCTAGAGGTCGACAGCGCCACATCCGCCAGCGCCTGCCGCACCGCCAGCGCATAGCTGCGCCCCAACTCGGTCAACCCCAGCCGCCGGGCCGCACGGGTAAAAAGGGGCTCTCCCAACTCGGCTTCTAGCGAGCGGATATGCAGGGATACGGCGGTCTGGGTCAGCCCCAGTTCGCGCGCGGCCTCGGTGAAGTTCAGATGACGGGCGGCGGCCTCGAACGTCCGCAGCCAGACCGGGTTGGGCAGGCGGGCCATCTCAGAAAAGATCCGGGCCGAGGACCGGGGCGGGGCCCAGAAAATTCAAATTTTCTGGGACAAAATTTCCGTGGAAATTTTGTCGGTTGCGCGGGTTCGACATGTATCACAAAAAAAATCATGGCATTTTGACATTCTTTATTCGTTTCTCTTGGTTAAATCCAGCTTTCATACTGCGCGCGAACCATGGCCCCGGCAGGACCGGCAAGGGAGGACGCAATGAAAGTAGGCTTTATCGGACTGGGCAATGTGGGTGGCAAGCTCTCGGGCTCGCTGCTGCGCAATGGCATCGATTTGACGGTGCATGATCTCAACCCCGATCTGGTGGCGGGTTTCGTCTCGCGCGGCGCCAAGGCGGCCGAAGGGCCGGCGCAGATGATGCGTGATTGCGACGCGGTGATCACCTGTCTGCCTTCGCCCGCCGCCAGCGCCGCGGTGATGGCGGAGATGCTGCCCGAGGTCGGACCCGGCAAGATCTGGATGGAAATGTCCACCACCGACGAGGCCGAGGTCAAACGACTGGGCGAACAGGTGATCGCGCGCGGCGGTGCCGCTGTCGACTGCCCGGTTTCGGGTGGCTGTCACCGGGCCGATACCGGCAATATCTCGATTTTCGCGGGCTGCGACCGGGCCACGTTCGAGCGCATCCTGCCCTTCCTGACCGTGATGGGGCGGCGTATCCTGCATACTGGCCCGCTGGGCAGCGCCTCGGTTCTGAAGGTGATGACCAACTATCTGGCCACCGCAAACCTGCTGACCTGCTGCGAGGCGCTGGTGACGATGAAGGCCGCCGGCATGGATCTGAACACCACCTACGAGGCAATCAAGATCAGTTCGGGCACCTCTTTTGTGCACGAGACCGAAAGCCAGGTGATCCTGAATGGCAGCCGCGACATCAACTTCACAATGGACTTGGTGAAAAAGGATATCGGCCTGTTCCAGTCGATAGCCGACCGCACCGGCGTGCCGCTGGAGATCTCGCCGCTGATGATCAGCATCTTCGAGGACGGGATCGCCCGCTATGGCATGCGGGCCCAGTCCGACGACATCATCCGCCGTCTGGAGGAAGCGACCGGTCTCGACATCACCGCGCCGGGCTTTCCGCCCGAGATGGTGGATGACGAACCCGAAGAGCCCGGTTACGAGGTGGTTCCGCAGGGGCTCGCGCGCGCGTCAGGCTAGGCGCGACACCCCGCCGCGCAGTGGCCGCTTTTGGTTTGGCTATCCTGCGCGGCAGGAGGTGATGCATGGACATGTTGCAATTGCTGACCGACCTGCATCTGGAGGCAGAGCGGCAGGGGCCAGGTGATGTCGACCATACTCGTCTGGCCCTGCGCTTGGCCGGGCTGGCCGGGCGCACGGGTCTGGACATCGCCGATATTGGTTGTGGCACAGGTGCTGCCAGCTTGGTGTTGGCCGAAGAACTGGATGCGCGGATCACTGCGGTGGATCTGCTGCCTGCCTTTCTGGCCGAGCTAGATCGGCGCGCTGCTCGCGCAGGCCTGATGGACCGCATCGACACGCTTGCCGCGTCGATGGAGGAGCTGCCCTTTGCCAATGCGTCGTTGGATGTGATCTGGTCCGAGGGGGCGATCTACAACGTCGGGTTCGAGGCTGGGTTGCTTGCCTGGCGGCGCTTCTTGCGCCCGGGCGGCATTCTGGCGGTGTCGGAACTGACCTGGCTGACCAACGACCGTCCCGCCGATCTGAGTGCGCATTGGGCGCGGGAATATCCGCAGGTTGCCACCGCTGGCGAGAAAATAGCGCAGATCGAGGCAGCGGGATACGGGTTGCGAGGCTATTTTCCGCTTCCGCCCGCCTGTTGGCTCGCGGCCTATTACGAGCCTATGGAGGCGCGGTTTGCCGGTTTTCTGAAGCGGCACGCAGACTCGGCCGAAGCAAAGGAGATCGTTGCAGCCGAACGCGCAGAGATCGCGCTCTATCGCGCGCATTCGGCGCATGTCAGCTATGGTTTCTATATCGCGCAGAAACTGCCCTGAGCGGCAGGCGGCGCGTCGCGCCGCCCCCTGTCCCGATCAGATCTGTTCCACCTTGACGCTGTCGCTTAGCACAAAGGCCAGATAGCCCTTGATCCGCTCCATCGCTGGCAGCGGGTCCTCATAGGTCCAGACCGCGTCCTTGGTCACAGACGAGCGGTTGACGATGGAGTAATAGCTGGCGTCGCCCTTGTGCGGGCAATGGGTGGTCTTGTCGCTGCGGTCCAGGAAGGCCATGGCGATATCGGCGCGCGGGAAATAGATCACCGGAGGCAGTTCGCCCTCGCTCAGTTCCAGCGCGTTGCTGCTTTCGCCCAGGATGGCACCGCCCGACCGGACGCTCCATTTGCCCGGCGCCTTGCGGATGGTGATGTGATCGCTCATGTTCCGTTTCCTTCCCCGTATCTCGTATCTCGTATTCTTCGGTCCGGCGGCGAGTGTTGCCCCGCCGGTGTAACAGCCGCGTGTCAAAGCGGCGCGGTTGCGGCATCCAACCACATCCGCGTCTCGGCGCCCAGACGTGGACCGATCTTTGCCGCGACGTCGGCATGATAGGTGTTCAGCCAATCGCGTTCCTCAACCGTCAGCATCTCCGCGACGATCAGCCGCCGATCAATCGGGACATAGGTCAGAGTGCGCCAATCCAACATGGCGCGCTCTGCGTCGCCACCGGGCAGGGGGGCGGCCTCTTGCACCACCACCAGGTTCTCGATGCGGATGCCGAATGCGCCCTCGCGATAGTATCCCGGCTCGTTCGACAGGATCATGCCCGGTTCCAGCGGCACGTGGCTGACCCGCGCCAGCCGCTGCGGCCCCTCATGCACGCTCAGATACGCACCGACGCCGTGCCCGACCCCGTGGTTGAAATCCTGCCCCGCCAGCCACAGCGGCAGGCGCGCCACGCATTCGATATCGCGCCCCGCCAGCCCCACCGGCCAGCGCAGCATGGACATGGCGATCATGCCTTTCAGGACCCGCGTGAAACAGGCTTTCTCCTCGTCCCCCACGGTGCCGATGGCGATGGTGCGGGTGATGTCGGTGGTCCCGTCCAGATACTGGCCGCCGCTGTCCAGCACCAGAAGATGCCCGTCCTCCAGACGGCTGTTGGTCTCCTCGGTCACTCGGTAATGCATGATCGCACCATTGGGCCCGGTGCCCGCGATGGTCTCAAAGCTGATATCCTGTAAGCCGTTATCGCGGCGGCGACAGGTCTCCAACTGGCGAACCACCTGCGTTTCGGTCAGGCTGCCGGGCTCTTGCCCATCCAGCCAGGCCAGCAGCTCCACCATCGCGGCGCCGTCGCGCAGATGTGCCTCGGCAGCACCCGCGATCTCGGCGGCGTTCTTGCGGGCCTTGGGCAGGGCGCAGGGGTCACCCCCCTTGGTCAGCCGGTGTCCTAGCCGATCTGCGACAATCTGCGGTACCGTGGTCAGGTCCACCCGCACCGGACCTGCCAGTGCCTCTACCTCATCGAGGAACGCATCCGGTTCGTGCTGCGTCACCAACGGCCCCAGATGCTCCTCCAGACCGGTCAGCTTGACTGCTGCCATGAACAAGTCGACCCGCCCGTCATCATGCAGGATGGCAAAACCATGTGCCACCGGGTTGCGCGGAATATCCGCGCCGCGAATGTTCAAGAGCCACATGATCGAATCCGGCAGGGTGATCACCGCCGCCTTTTGGCCGGCGTTGCGCAGGTCCTCGGCCAGTCGCGTCGCCTTGTCGGCGGCGGTTTCACCCGCGAATTCCAGCGGATGCACCTTGACCGGTTCCATCGGAGGGCAGGGCTGATCCGGCCAGATCCGATCCACCAGGTTGTCGCAGCGCACCAGTTCGATCCCGCTGCCCTTCAACTCGCTCACCGCGGTGCGGATCTGACCGGCTGCATGCAGCCAGGGATCGAAGCCCACACGCCCGCCCTGCGGCAACTGCTTCTTGAGCCAGTCGGTCAGGCTCACATCGGGCCAGGGAACGGGTGTGAAGACATCAGCCACCTGCGCCTTGACCTGAGTGCGATAGCGCCCGTCGATGAACACGCCCGCCGCATCCTTGAGCGCGGCGCAGAACCCGGCCGAGCCGGTAAAGCCGGTGAGCCAGGCCAGACGCTCGTCATGGGCGGCGACATATTCGCCCTGATGCGCATCCGCGCGCGGCACCAGGAACCCGCTCAGACCTTCGGCCTCGATCTCGGCGCGCAGGCGCTCCAGCCGCGGTGGCCCCTGTTCCGGGCGGGCGGTCACCTCGAAGCTCTGGTACATGCTGCGCCTCCGTGTCGTTGTTGCCGCGAAAGGTGCGGCGTGGAACCGGAAATGTCCAGCACCTCCGCGACGCTCTTGTGATGCGCGCGACTTGGCCTATCATGCCGGCATGATCCGTTTGCCTGCCCTGATTGTCCTTGCCAGCCTTGCCCTGCCGCTTGCCGCGCAGGAGGAAAAGCGGCCAACACCCGAGATCGCCCGCCGCAATGCGGCCGACGCGATCGGCAAGAAGCTTGCAGATCCGGCAAATCCCGGACAAGCGCGGGTCTCGCGGCTTGTCAAGCAAGGCGATACGATCAAGCTTTGCGCCACGTCGGATGCCCGCAATGCCCGAGGTACCTATATCGGTCGCGACTATTGGGAGGTCACGCTCAGCGCGGATGGCGAGACCGTATTGAGGACCCGGAACGTTACCGGCCTGTTGTCCCACTGTTATGGGGCCGATTACAAACCCTTCAGGGAAATGCTGGGCGAGTGACCCCTTGGGCGGGCGACCGTTCCCGTTCCCCAAGGAAACCCAACAAGGTCGATTGATACTCGTCCCAGACCGCATTGCCCGGTATCGGGATGTGGTTGGCGGTTTCCAGCACCATCAGTTCGGCCCCTGGAATGCCGGCCGCCAGTTTCTGTGCCTCGGACAGCGGATGCACATTGTCATGCCGGGCATGGATGATCAGGGTCGGGCATCGCACCTGGGGCAACAGCGGCAACAGCGAGACATCGTGGATCGCCGCCCGAACCTTCAGCATGGTCTCGCGCGACGAAGCATTGATCATGTTGCGCGCCATGTCGTGGATCGCCTCCAGCGGACCTTCGGGAAAATAGCTCAGCATCATCGCCGAGACGAAACTGATCTCCTGCGCGGTCCAGCCCTCGGTAACCAGCGATTGCATCACGTCGGATTTCAGCTCAGGGTTCCGCCGCCCGCGCCCCTCGGCATAGCCTCCGACAATGGCCAGCCTGCTGACCCGCTCGGGGTACTTGACCGCAAAGCGCAGCACCGACAGAACACCGCCGGATTCGCTGTACAGCGCGAACCGCTCGAACCCCGCCGCATCCGCTGCCAGCTTCAGGTTCTCGGCCAGGCTATCGAACGAGAATTCCTCCAGAGCCCGGTCCGACCGCCCGAACCCGATCGGATCGAAGCGCAGCAGGCTGTGGCGCTCCGAGATCGCATCGAACATCGCCCGTTCCGAGGGCGTGTTCCACTCAGCCTCCAGATCGGTCGTGTTGTAGCCGCCGCGCACCACCGGCGGGCCAGCCCCGGTGACCGTATAGGCCAGCGATTTCCCCTCCGCCGTGCGCGTATAACGGATGCGCTGGACCGTGGGGGCAGGCCGGGGCGAGACAGCTGAGGGGGTGTCCGCCGCCACCTTGGCCACGAATTTCAACCCCCGACGGGTGACCGTCTGAATGATGCGCTGCGCCTTGCCGTCATCACCCACCGCCTTGCGCGCGGCCGCGATACGGGCGCTGATCGCGCTCTCTGACACGATCCGCCCGTCCCAGACCTCGGCCAAGATCTCGTCTCGGGTCACCACACGACCGGGATTGCTCGCCAACAGGTGCAAGAGGTCAAAGACCTGCGGTTCAACGGCAATTTCTTCGGCGTCCCTAACAAGCGTCAACTCGTCGGTATCCAGCAGGCAGTTGGCGAAAGCATAGCGCATGGCGGTCTAGCCCACCCCCGCCGCAAGGAACCGGGTCAGCGTTTCCAGGTAGGTGTCATAGGCCGCATTGCCCTGCCAGGGAATGTGATTGGCGCACTCGAGCACCACGATTTCCGCATCCGCGATGCCAGCGGCCAGCTTGCGGGCCTCGGACAGCGGATGAACCGCATCGTGGCGGGAATGCAGGATCAGCGTCGGGCAAGTGATCCGTGGCAGGAACTCCAGACTTGAATGATGGTTGATCACGTCGCGGTGGCGCAAGTCATGGTCCTTGGTCGCCGCGTCCAGCATCATCCGGGCATAGGCCCGGACGGAGTCCAGTGGCCCTTCGGGCTGATATGCCAGCAGGAAGGCTTCGAAAAAGGTGCTATCCGACCGCGACCGCGCGGTTTGCAACATGGCTTGCAAGGGTTCGGCCTCCTTGCCATCCGCATTGTCGCGCACCGCGCGCCCTTCGGCATAGGCGCCCATCATGGCCAGACGAGTTACGCGTTCAGGGTGATGCGCTGCAATGTAAAGGCCCTGAGAACAACCACCGGATTGGGAATAGAGCGCGAACCGGTCGAGCCCCAGCGCGTCGGCCAGGCACAGGACATCTTCGGCCTGCTCATCAATCGTGGAACGATCGGACCGGGGGTCGGATTGCCCCGAACCAATGGCGTCGAACCGGATCAGCGCGTTCTGGCGTGACAAGGCTTCGAAGCGGTGACGTTCGAAAGGCAGCCGCCACTCAGCTGCAATATCCGAACGTGTTTGGCCGAGCAGGATCACAGGAGGGCCGGCACCCGAAACCGAATAGGCCATGGAATGTCCGGTGGGCAGGATGATGTAACGAATGCGTGGCTCGTCTGTTCTGTCCCCAGTCGCCACGGGGGCGGTGTCACTGGTTTGTTCCGTGACCTCGGTCACCATCTGCAACCCGCGCCGGGCGATTGTACGGATGACCCGCTGTGCCTTGCCGTCGTCGCCCACGGCCTTGCGCGCGGCCGCGATGCGGGCGCTGATGGCGCTCTCCGAGACGATGCGCCCGTTCCAGACCTCGGCCAGGATTTCGTCACGGGTTACCAGCTGCCCGGCATTGCGTGCCAGCAGGTGCAGCAGGTCGAATACCTGCGGCTCGACGGCAACCGGCGCATCGCCCCGCATCAAGACATGCCGCCCGGTATCCAGAACGCAATCGCAAAACACATAGCGCATGATGAATTAACACCCCGCTTTAGGTGTTTCGGCAAGCCCCAAGCAAAAAATAAGGATTCAGGCAGGGGTTTCCCAAGGCTGTCTGAAAGCGCTGCGTGCCCGACGCTGCCATGCTGGGAACACAACAAGGAGACCTGACATGATCCTGCATACCGATACCGCGCTTCTCACCCATCGCCCCGTCCACCTGCAACTGCCGAGTGAGGAAGAAAGGATGGCCGCCCGATATGTGACACCGCGCCGGACTGCGAGAGCTTGGCTGGCAGGGCGGATCGCCCGACTGTTCGCCTTTCGGCGACTTGTCAGCCTGTCTTGACGGGCTGAGCGGGGAGACGGACCCTGTGCTTCTTTCTGGTCGCAAATACTCCCGCCGGAGGCGCCTGCAAGAGCGGTAGGCGCCGACGATCGCGGTCAGCTGGCGCGTTTCATGCCCATCACCCGTGCGCGGGCGCGCGGGTCGCTGTCAAAGAGCGCCGCCAGCTGCTCGGTCATGGCACCCGCCAGCTGCTCGACATCTGTGATCGTCACCGCGCGCTGGTAATAGCGGGTCACGTCATGGCCGATGCCGATGGCCAGCAGCTCGACCTGCTTGCGCTTTTCCACCATGGCGATCACGTCGCGCAGGTGTTTTTCCAGGTAATTCGCCGGGTTCACACTCAGGGTGGAATCGTCCACCGGCGCCCCGTCCGAGATCACCATCAGGATCTTGCGCTGCTCCCGCCGCGCCAGCATCCGGCGATGCGCCCATTCCAGCGCCTCGCCGTCGATGTTTTCCTTGAGCAGCCCCTCTTTCATCATCAGGCCCAGATTCTGCCTTGTGCGCCGCATCGGCGCATCGGCGGCCTTGTAGATGATGTGGCGCAGGTCATTGAGGCGGCCGGGCTGCTGCGGGCGCCCCTCGTTCAACCAGGCCTCGCGCGCCAGCCCGCCCTTCCAGGCGCGGGTGGTAAAGCCCAGGATCTCGACCTTGACGTTGCAGCGCTCCAGCGTGCGCGCCAGAACGTCGGCGCAGATCGCCGCGATCGAGATCGGACGTCCGCGCATCGAGCCGGAGTTATCCAGCAGCAGCGTCACCACCGTGTCGCGGAACTCGGTATCCTTCTCAACCTTGAAGCTGAGCGGCGTGGTCGGGTTGGCCACAACCCGCGCCAGACGGCCGGCGTCCAGAATGCCTTCTTCGCGGTCGAACTCCCAGCTGCGGTTCTGCTGCGCCTGAAGGCGGCGTTGCAGCTTGTTGGCAAGGCGGCTCACCGCGCCTTTCAGCGGCTCGAGCTGCTGATCGAGATAGGCGCGCAGCCGCTCCAGCTCTGCGGGTTCAGCCAGCTCCTCGGCGGCGATCTCCTCGTCATGGGTATCCAGATAGACCTTGTAGTTCGGATCGGCCTCGGAGGCGGGCGGTGGCGGCGGCGGCTCCAGCGGCGCCTCGCCATCTGGCATCTCGGTTTCTTCGGCCAGTTCCTCGTCGGCCAGTTCGTCCATCGAGACCTGGGCCTGGCTTTCGTCCTGCTGCTGTTCCTGGCTCTGCTCGGGATCGGCGTCTGCGTCCTGATCGTCCTGATCATCCTGGCCGGTGCTGTCGGGATCGGGCTGCTCGTCGGCGTCGTCCTCGGCCTGATCCTCCTGATCCTCGTCCATCTCATCCGGGTCATCGCCCAACTGGTCACCATAGCCGAGGTCCTTGATCACCTGGCGGGTGAACTTGGCGAATTCGGCCTGATTGGACAGGATATCGTTCAGGTTCTCGAGCGTGCCGCCGGCCTGTTCCTCGATAAAGCCGCGCCACAGGTTCATCACATTGGCGGCCGCCGCGGGCAGGTCGCGCCCGGTGGCCAGATGCCGCACCAGATAGCCCGCCGCCACTGGCAGCGGCGCTTCCGAGGGCTGCTTGCACTGGTCATAGCCGCGCCGCAGCGCCTCATGCGTGATCTTCACGTCGATATTGGACGCGGTGCCGGGCATGTCGCGGGCGCCCATCGCCTCGCAACGGGCGGTTTCCATCGCCTCGTAGAGGTCGCGCGCCATGTCGCCCGGAGGGGCATAGCGGCTGTGGGTTGCGTCGTCGTGATAGCGGCGATAGAGCGCCAGCGCATCCGCCGTGCCGCGCGCCAGCAGCACCTCGTCGCGGGTCATCCGGCGGCTGACCTGCGGCAGGCGCATCGCGTCTCCGCTGACGCCTGAGGGATCGACCGAATAGCTGACCGACAGATCCGGGTCGTCGGCCATCACCTTGGTTGCCTCGGCCAGCGCCTTCTTGAACGGATCGGCGGGGTTGTCGGTCGGTTTGCTCATGTCACTTCGGTCCTGGTGTCAGGCGGTCGCGGCCCGTCGCGGGCCGCAAGGCGGATATAGCGGCCGCCCGGATCACCCCAGGCTGGCGCTCGCCGCGCTTTCGGGCAGTTCCTCGTCAAAACAGCGCTGATAGAACTCGGCCACCGTCTGGCGCTCCAGCTCGTCGCATTTGTTCAGGAAGGACAGGCGGAAGGCATAGCCCACATTCCGGAATATCTCGGCATTCTGCGCCCAGTTGATTACCGTCCGGGGCGACATCACGGTCGACAGGTCGCCATTCATGAAGGCGGTCCGGGTCAGATCGGCCACGGTCACCATCTGGGCGATGGTCTTGCGGCCCTTCTCGGTGTTGTAATGCGGCGCCTTCGACAGCACGATCGCGGTTTCCGCGTCATGGCTGAGATAGTTCAGCGTCGCCACCAGCGACCAGCGGTCCATCTGCGCCTGGTTGATCTGTTGTGTGCCGTGATAAAGCCCGGTCGTGTCGCCCAGACCCACCGTGTTCGAGGTGGCAAACAGGCGGAAATACTTGTTCGGCGTGATGATCTCGTTCTGATCCAAGAGCGTCAGCTTGCCGTCATGTTCCAGCACCCGCTGGATCACGAACATCACGTCGGCGCGGCCCGCGTCGTATTCGTCGAACACGATGGCAACGGGGTTACGCAGCGCCCAGGGCAGGATGCCCTCGTGGAACTCGGTCACCTGCTTGCCGTCGCGCAGCTTGATCGCGTCCTTGCCGATCAGGTCGATCCGGCTGATATGGCTGTCGAGGTTGACGCGCACGCAGGGCCAGTTCAGCCGCGCCGCGACCTGTTCGATATGGGTCGATTTGCCGGTGCCATGATAGCCTTGGATCATCACCCGGCGGTTATGCGAGAACCCTGCCAGGATTGCCAGCGTGGTATCGGGGTCGAATTTATAGGTCGGGTCGACCTCGGGTACCCGGTCGCTGCGCTCGGCAAAGCCCTTGACCACCATCGGCGTGTCAATGCCAAAGACTTCGCGGACGGAAATCTCCTCGGTGGGTTTTGCGTTCATCAGGATCGTTCCGTCAGCCATACCAATCGTCCTTATCGCCTTGCCGCGCCTCGTCGGGGCGGGCCAATCTTGTCGGGGTGCACCATATCGCCCCCAGCCGCAAGGAAAAGGCGAAAAGCGCCGGGTGGGCGCTTTTTGCCGTCACGATCTCGGGGGCGTCAGTCGTGCAGTGCCGTGCGCATCCGAATGAGCCCTATCGACGGATTGTCACGGCCGTATCACGCCCCCAACGCGCGGACAGGCGCGGATGCGGCCGGTCGGCGCCGGAGCCTATTTGAAGTTCCGACTGTCCTTGATCTGGTCCCAGGCCCAGACCACCTCTTGCAACTGCTCCTCCTGGCTGCGGTCGCCGCCATTCATATCAGGGTGCAGAACCTTGATGAGCTTCTTGTAGGCCGCGCGCACCTCGGCCTTGGTCCAGCTGTCCTTGGCTTCGAGAATCTCGATGGCGCGGCGCTCGGTCGGCGGCAGGCGGCGGCCGGTATTGACGCGGCCCGGATTCTGGGTGGCGTTGGTCCCCAGAACCTGATGCGGGTCTTCGATGCCCAGCCGTGCCCAGGCACGGGCCTCGGGGTCGGTCATCGGCCGCGTCTTGCGCTCCCAGACCTTGTCCTTGGACATTTGCGCGTTCATCTCGGCCTCGGTGGTGCCGTCGAAGAAGTTCCATTTCTGGTTATATTCGCGCACATGCTGTTGGCAGAACCAGAAATAGTCGTCCAGCACATCGGGGGCCTTGGGCGCGCGGAACTTGCCCGCCTCGGTGCAGCCCTCGTGCTCGCAGACCCGGACCGAGGTTTCGGACGCGCCCGACATGCCCCGCCGCCCGCGCGGGTTCTTTTTCTTGGCGGAAGAGACGGACATATCGAATCCGAACGGATCTGATTTGCTCATGACGGGCCCTTTCGGTTGCGGCTTCTCGACTCGGAGGCAGGAGTTTAGTCTAAGTGACGCCAGATAGAAGAGGGCGGCGGCAAGAAAATCGCGGCCGCGCGGAAAAGAGCGCAGATTGCGCGGGAACGTGAGGGCAGACGGGCATGACGATCGCAGAGGAAATGCGCATGAGGTTGCAGGCGGCATTTGCGCCGACCGAGTTGGAGGTGGTCGACGACAGCGAGAGCCACCGCGGTCACGCCGGGTTTCGCGAGGGCGGGCAGAGCCATTTCAATATCCGCATCCGTGCTGCTGCCTTTGCCGGGCAAAGCCGGGTGGCGCGGCACCGCGCGGTGCATCAGGCGCTGGGCGATATCGTGCCGCGCATCCATGCGCTGGCACTGGATATCGGCACCTAGTCCTTCTCGGCCTTGGCCTCGGGCTCTGTGCTGCCGGCGTCCGTGGTCTTGGCGCCATGCATCGGTGGATCGTTGACCGGGGCTGCGATGGGCGCGGGCGCGCGGCGATCCGCCTCGGACGGGCCGGGTACGGGCCGGGCCAGCGGCAGGCTGTCGGCACTCAGGGGCGCGGTCGCCTCGGCCACGGGCTCTGCCGCGGCCTCGGCCTCGGGCAATACTTCGGGACCTGCGGGCAGGGGGCGGCGGAACACCAGCAGGTTGCGCCAGTTGGTGGTCGAGCCGGTCAGGCCCGAGCGTTCCTCGCTGGGCAGCAGTTCGGCGCGCTGATATTCCCAGCCCTCGGCGGCCAGCTGGTTCAGCGCCTGCTCCACCGACAGCGCGAACCGCGCCGGCGCGGTTTTGACGCCCTTGGCCTTGATGCCCTTCTCCGGGGCGGGGACAACCTTGTATTCGTAGCGGATCATGCTCAGAGCCTCTTTGGATCGCGCGCAGACTACTCCAGGCAGATGCAAAAAGGCCAGAGGCGGGGACAGGCAGAGCGATGTCCCGCCGGCCCCCACCTGGGACGGCTCAAAGGCGACATTGGACGCGCTTTGATCCGTGTTCCCGAGCGTGAGCGCTCCATTGCCGATGGTGCCGGAACGCGGTTCGCTGCACGCGCCGTCAGCTTCCTCTTTCTGATCTGTCAGTCAGACAGTTTCTTGCTGACCAAATCGTTGACCGCCTTGGGATTGGCCTTGCCGCCGGTGGCCTTCATCACCTGACCGACGAACCAGCCAGCCAGTTTCGGGTTCACCTTGGCCTTTTCCACCTGCGCCGGGTTGGCGGCGATGATCTCGTCCAGCGCGGCCTCGATGGCACCGGTGTCGGTGACCTGTTTCATGCCACGTTTCTCAACGATTTCAGCAGGATCGCCGCCTTCGGTATAGATGATCTCGAACAGGTCCTTGGCGATCTTGCCCGAGATTGCATCCGATGCGATCAGGTCGATGATGCCGCCCAGCTGGCCCGGGCTGACCGGGCTGTCGGTGATGTCGTGGTCTTCCTTCTTCAGTCGCCCGAACAGCTCGTTGATGACCCAGTTGGCCGCCAGCTTGCCGTTGCGCCCCTGCGCCACCTCCTCGAAATAGGCGGCCGATTCCACCTCGGCCGTCAGCACCGAAGCGTCATAGTCGGTCAGGCCGAAGTCGTTGATAAAACGTGCCTTTTTATCGTCCGGAAGCTCCGGCAGGCTGGCCGCGATATCATCGACCCAGGCCTGCTCGATCTCCAGCGGCAACAGGTCGGGATCGGGGAAGTAGCGGTAATCATGCGCCTCTTCCTTGGACCGCATGGAACGGGTCTCGTTCTTGTCCGGGTCATAGAGCCGGGTTTCCTGATCCACCTTGCCGCCCGCCTCGACAATGGCGATCTGGCGGCGCGCCTCGTATTCGATGGCCGCCTGAATGAAGCGCATCGAGTTCATGTTCTTGATCTCGCAGCGCGTGCCCAGGTGCGAAAAGTCCTGTGTTTCCTGATACTTCTCATAGGCGCCCGGGCGGCAGATCGACACGTTCACATCGGCCCGCAGGTTGCCGTTCTGCATGTTGCCGTCGCAGGTGCCCAGATAGCGCAGGATCTGGCGCAGCTTGGCGATATAGGCGGCGGCCTCTTCGGGGCCACGGATATCGGGGCGGCTGACGATCTCCATCAGGCAGACACCGGTCCGGTTCAGGTCGACAAAGGACATGTTCGGATCCATGTCATGGATCGACTTGCCGGCATCCTGCTCCATGTGGATCCGTTCGATCCGGACCCGGCGCGCGGTGCCGTCGCCCATTTCGACCAGCACTTCGCCTTCGCCCACAATGGGATGATAAAGCTGGGAAATCTGGTATCCCTGCGGCAGATCGGGATAGAAATAGTTCTTGCGGTCAAAGGCCGATTTCAGGTTGATCTCGGCCTTCAGCCCCAGACCGGTGCGCACTGCCTGTTCGACGCAGAATTCGTTGATGACAGGCAGCATGCCCGGCATCGCCGCATCCACGAAAGAGACGTTGGAATTGGGCTCGGCGCCAAAGGCGGTCGAGGCGCCCGAGAACAGTTTCGCCTGCGACGCGACCTGAGCGTGCACCTCCATGCCGATCACCAGTTCCCAGTCGTGCTTGGCACCGGCGATGGTCTTGGGTTTGGGGGTCTCGAAGGTCAGGTCCAGCATGGGTGTGCCTCTTGTCCGCTTGGTTCAAACCGCCTTCTAGGCCCGCAGGCGGCGTTGGGCAAGGGGGCACAGGGAAAGGGGCTTGATCTCAACCATGGTTGAGGCGGCAGGTTGGAGCGAATCCAGATGGGAGGCACGGAAATGAGGCTGTTTGTGACAGGGGCCAGCGGATTGGTCGGGGGCGCGGTGCTGCGCGCGGGCGTGGCGGCGAGGCACCAGGTGACCGGGCTGGCCCGGTCCGACCAAGCGGCCGCGCAGGTCGAGGGTGACGGAGGGCAGGTCTGTCGCGGCGATCTGCGTCAACCCGAGGTCTGGGCGGCAGAGGCGGCGGCGGCGGATGCCATCATCCATGCCGCGGCCACATTCGGCCCGGATATGGGCGACGTCGACCGCGCCGCGATGGAGGCACTGGTGACGGCAGCGCGCCGGGCCGGGGACCATCCGCGCCTGATTTATACGGGCGGCATATGGCTTTACGGCGATACCGGCGGGCAGGTCAGGGATGAAACCGCGCCCTTTGACCCTGCCACGCCCTGGGGCTGGATGCTTGATACCGTGGCGATGCTCAAGGCCAGCAATGCCGTCGATCTGGCGGTGCTGCATCCCGGCGCGGTCTATGATAGCAACGCGGGTGGCATGCTGGCGCGGTTCCTCGCACCCGAGGTCGAGATATTGGGCGATCCGGCGATCCGCTGGCCACTGGTCCATGCCGCGGATCTGGCACAGGCCTATCTGCTGCTGGCGGGGCTGCCGGGGCAGGGCGGAGATTTCCTCGCCACCGCCGAACCGGGCCGCCCGGTGGGCGAGATCGCGCGCGCCGTCGCCGGGCCCGATGCGTCCATCAGGGTGCTGGACCGGGCCGAGGCCTTGGCGCGCTACGGCGACAGCGCCTTGGGGCCGATGCTGGATCAAAGACTGGCCGCCCCGCGCCTGACCGCGCTGGGCTGGCGTCCCCGGTTCGACGATGTCACCCGAAGCGGGGAACTTCAGGCGCCATGCAACTGAGGCCCCTCGGGAGTGAAAACGACCCGGTTGCCGTCGCGGATCTCGTCACGAAACAGGTTGGCTATGACCTGAAGGGCATCCGCCCGACCGCGCGCGGCGAACCGGCTGGGTGAACTGACGCGCATGTTGTTATCGAAGCCATCGGCGGCATGCGCCCAGATCATCGGATGCACTTCGGTCAGGTGGTCGCGGATCAGCCAATCGGCGGCATCGCAGATGCGCATGCGGTTCAGATCCGCCTCTTCATGCAGTCCGAGATTGCTGCGCAGGGTCACCGCGCAATAAGACGCCAGCAGGTTGATCGTCTCTTGCTCGGGGCGGGCGCCCACGATATCGCGCAGCCCGTCTATAAAGAAATCGACATCGACGCGCGCACAAGCCTCTTCATCCTGGGCTATGGCGTCGAAACAGACCCAGGTATAGCCACCGGCGCCCCAGATATCCTGCGTCCGCGCGGCGCTCCGGCGGGCCTCCAGTTCCAGTTCTGCGTATGAGCCGAACCAGCGCGGCAACAGGTGGTTGCCCAGCGCGCGCATGTGGCGGGGATTGTGCGGGTCGAGGTCGATCAGCGCCTCGTAGCAATCCGCGACACGGCGCTGTGGCGTCCGGCGACCGGCCAGCAGGGCGCAGCAGGCCGATTGCAGAACCGGGCTGTCCATCCTGACGCCGCACCAGGGAGACAGGATTTCGATGGCGCGGTCGAAATGGGCGGCGCATTTCTCGCGGTGGAGCCGGGGCACGATTGTGTCCCAGCCGGTCCCGCGCCAGGCCCAGGCCAAGTCGATATGGGTCAGCGCCACGATCAGCGCGATATAGGGATCATCGGCATGCTCCCGGCGCATGAATTCCAGCGCCCGGATCCCGTCGATCAACGGTGCCTGATTGGTACGATGACTGTCCAGCAGGGCCTCTTCGACGGCCAACACCACGTCTGACCGGGCACCAAAGGCCAGCAGGTCGGCAATCGGGGTCCCGCCTGGGGTGGTTTCGCGAGTGGCATCTGCGGCGCGGATTTCATCCGACAGGTCCTGCCAGCGCTCTTGCCGGGCCAGAAACTGACCATGGCTGCGCAGCCTGGCGCGGATGGCTTCGTCCTGCCCATGCTCGGCTATCGGGATCGACAGGAAATCTTCGAGCCGGATCGGAGGGCCCGGTTCTGTCTGAGCCGAGAAGTTGACCGCGCGACCGAAAAGCCGCGCGGTCAGATCAGGCAAAGAACTCAGAACGGTGCGGGATCTTTTCAGCATACTGATTAACGCTTGGCCTGTGTGGTGTCGTATTGGCTTCAGGCTGACGCTGATTTGCGGCACAAAAAAGGCCGGAGCAGGGTGTTTCAGGACAGGTTTTGCGGCGGGCTCGGGGGATTGAGCCCGGACTGGCATCAATCCGCTAACGACCGGCGAAATGATGCCGAACCACGGTCAGTCCGCGCGCGGTCAGGATCTCTTCGAACTCACGATGCGGGGGCAGAGACTCTTGTGGCAGCCGTATCTCTTTACCTGAATGCAGGCACAGCGTGGCGCGGACGCTGAAATCCCATCGTGTATCCAGTCGCACCTGAGCGATCTCGTTCAGCGCGACAGACCCGTCGAGGCGCCCCGAGAACCAGCTGAGCCGGGTGTTGCCCAGATCGAGACCCGCGCGGCGGTCGGTGATGATCTCGAACAGGAGCGGCAGGGTCGGCAGCGCGCAAAGCGCGATCAGCCACCAGGCCGCTTGAAACAGCACCATCACCGTCGCCAGCCCTGTCCAGACTGCCATCAGCAGCACGATGTTGCGCGGGCTGCGGGCATGGCGGACATAGCGGAGCGGTCCCGAACCCTCTGGCATTACCGCCCGCCGCTGACGTCAAGCGTGGTGCCGGTGATGTAAGACGCCGCGTCCGAGAGCAGGAAAAGCGCCACTTCGGCCACCTCGGTCACGGTGCCGGTCCGCTGCATCGGGACACCCGGCGCCAACCGTTGCGCCCGATCCGGTTCGCCACCCTTGGCGTGGATCCCGGTCTCGATCAGACCGGGGCGGAGCGCGTTCACGCGGATCCCCTCTGCCGCGACCTCGTCAGCCAGCCCCTTGGTAAAGGTGTCGATCGCGGCCTTGCTGGCGGCATAGTCCACATATTGATTGGCCGAGCCGAGCCGGGCGGCGGCTGAGGAGATGTTGACGATGCCGCCGCCATGGCCATGGGCCTGCATGCGGAGCACCGCCTCTTTGGCGACCAGAATGGCGCCGATCACGTTGACATCGAACATGCGCCGCAGGCGGTCATGAGTGAGGTCGGTGACACGGGCCGCGCGGTCGACGATGCCGGCATTGTTGACCAGTCCGTCGAGCCGGGCAAAACCCTCATCCACCCGCGCATAGATGCGCCGGATGTCTTCGGGGTCGGCCACGTCGCCGGGGCACAGGATCACAGTTGCCCCCGCATCGCGGGCGGCTTCGGCCACCGCCTCGGCCCCGGCCCGGTCCTGCCGGTAGTTGAGCGCAAGATCATAGCCGCGCATGGCGGCGAGGCGGGCGATGGCGGCGCCGATCCCGGTGCTGGCCCCGGTGATGAGCAGGGTCCGGCGCATGGCTCAGCGGCCCCGGATGCGGGTCAGCATCTCGCTGGTGTCCCGGCTGAGGTTCGGCTCGGCCAGAATGCGGTCAAGCTGGGCGCCGATCAGCGCCTGCCGGTCGTCGTCATAGCGCCGCCAGGTCTGATAGGCCGAGCACATCCGCGCGGTGGTCTGCGGGTTTACCGGATCCAGCCGGATCAGCCAGTCCGCCAACAGTTGGTATGCCGCGCTCGAGGCATGATGGAACCCCGCGTGATGCATGGCCAGCGCGCCGAAGACGGCACGGAAACGGTTCGGATTGCGCCAGTTGAACTCGGCATGCTCGCTCAGGCGCCGGGCGGTTTCCGCGGCCTGCTCGGGCCCGGCCAATGCCACCTGAAGACCAAACCATTTGTCGATCACCAGCCGGTCGCCGCGCCACTGGTCATAAAAGGCGGCCAGTTCGACCTCGCCCTTGCCCGCCTTGAGCAGGCAGGAAAGCGCCGAAAGTTGCAGTGTCATGTTGTCGGCACAGGCATAATCCGCCGCCGCCTGCGCACCGCTATCGAGCCGCGACAGCAGTGCCAGCGCGGCGCTGCCCAATGCGCGCTTGCCGGCCTGTTCGGCATCGGGTCGGAACGGTGCCTCGATCTGTGCCTCGGCCCTGAGCCGGGGCAGTAGATCCTGCATATGCTGGGCGGTGGCCTGGCGCAGGGTCTCGGTCGCCTCCCAGATCGCCTGCGGATCGGGGATCAGGCCGCGCTGATGCAGGCTGGCGGCCAGTTCAGACTGGCTGGGCAGCCCCAGCATCAGCGCGCGATAGGCCGGGTCCAGCCCATCGTCGCGCAGCACTGCCGTCAACCCGTCCAGATAGGCGGTATCGGGGGCGGCGTCCTCGGTGATCATGTCGAGCAGGCATTGCCCGGCCAGCGCGCGGCCTGCCTCCCAACGGTTGAAGGGATCGGTGTCATGGGCCAGCAGAAAGGCGCGCTGCTCGGGCGAGAGGTCATGATCCAGAACCACCGGCGCCGAGAAATCGCGCAGCACCGAGGCAACGGGGCGCGCTGCCAGCCCGTCAAAGGAGAAACTCTGGCGTGCTTGCGTCAGTTCCAGCATCTCGGTGGCGCGCACCTCGTCGCCATTGGGGTTGAGCAGTCCGACGGCAACCGGGATCACCTGTGGCAGCTTGTCGGGCTGGCCGGGCGTGGCGGGGGTCTCTTGCGTCAGGGTCAGGGTAAAGGTGCCGTCCTGCCACGCCTCCTCTACCGTCAGGCGCGGGGTGCCGGCCTGGCTGTACCAGCGCTTGAACTGCGACAGGTCACGCCCCGTGACATCCTCGAAAACCTTGAGCCAGTCCTCGATCGTGCAGGCCTGCCCGTCATGGCGCGCGAAATAGAGGTCCAGCGCCTCGGCGTAGGCGGCATCGCCCACCAGCCGTTTGAGCATGCCGATCACCTCGGCGCCCTTTTCATAGACGGTGGCGGTGTAGAAATTGTTGATCTCCTGAAAGCTCTCCGGCCGCACCGGGTGGCTGAGCGGGCCCTGATCCTCGGGGAACTGGCGGGCGCGCAGGTCGATCACGTCGCGGATGCGTTTGACGGGGGCGCTGCGCAGGTCCGAGGTGAACTGGGCGTCGCGGAACACGGTCAGCCCTTCCTTGAGGCAGAGCTGGAACCAGTCGCGGCAGGTGATGCGGTTGCCGGTCCAGTTGTGGAAATACTCATGCGCGATGATCGCCTCGATCCGTTCGAAATTGTCATCGGTCGAGGTCTCGGGGCTGGCCAGCACGGCGGCCGAGTTGAAGATGTTGAGCCCCTTGTTCTCCATCGCGCCCATGTTGAAATCGTCGACCGCGACGATGTTGAACACGTCCAGATCGTATTCGCGGCCATAGACCTCTTCGTCCCAGCGCATCGACTTTTTCAGCGCCTCCATGCCAAAGGCGCATTTGCCCTCGTCTCCCGGACGGACCCAGAGGTTCAGCTCCACTTCGCGGCCCGAAACGGTGGTGAACGTATCGGAATGAGCCACAAGGTCCCCCGCCACCAGTGCAAAGAGATAGGCCGGTTTTGGCCATGGGTCATGCCATTCTGCAAAGCCTTCGCCGCTATCCACCGGGTTGCCATTGGATAAGAGCACCGGATGCGTGCCGTTGATACGCACGGTAAAGGTGCTCATGACATCGGGGCGGTCGGGGTAGTAGGTGATCTTGCGAAAGCCTTCGGCCTCGCACTGGGTACAGTACATCCCGTTCGAGAGATAAAGTCCTTCGAGCGCGGTATTGGCGGCCGGTGCGATCTCGACCTCGGCTTCCCAGACAAAGGGCGCATCGGGCACAGGGCAGGTCAGACCTTCGTCGGTGATCTCGGGGGCGATCTCGGCACCGTCGATGGCGGCGCGGATCAGGCGCAGTTCCTCGCCATGCAGAAAGAACCGGCGGTCGGTCGTCTCGGGATTGGGGCGAAAGGAGATGCGCGAGGTGACGCGGGTTGCGTCGGGCGCCAGGTCAAAGGTCAGGCGCACCTCGTCCACCAGGTATCCGAACGGGGTGTAATCCTTGAGGTGGATGGTTTTGGGGGTGGCGTCGCGCATGGGAACCTCGGCTGCTGTCGGTTTGGCGAGACGTTAGGTAGAACACGCCGGGGGTGCAAGCGGCGCTCCTTTGCCGTTCATGGTCTGCGCTGTTCGGGAATGGTGGAAACTGCCTTCGGCTTCATTGGTAAATCCGGCGTGCCATTTTGTTGTTTGACCGCTGCATTCACGATAACTGGAGTATGCGATTGTACACAGGTGGCAAGGCGGAGGCGCGATGATGAGCGGCAGAGTGGAACGGAACGGGCTGAAAGTCGCCAGAGAGCTGGCAGATTTCATCGAGACGCGCGCCTTGCCCGGTACCGGGGTGGAACCCGCCGATTTCTGGGCCGGGATGGCGCGGATGGCGGCCGAACTGGGGCCGGTAAATCGCGCATTGCTGGCGCAGCGCGCGGCGCTTCAGGAACAGATCGACGCCTGGCATGTCGCCCATCGCGACCGGCCGCATGATCACGAAGCGTACAAGGCTTTTCTGGCCGAGATCGGTTATCTGCTGCCCGAAGGTGCGGCGTTCGAGATCGAGACCGAAGGGACCGACCCCGAGATCGTATCGGTGCCGGGGCCGCAGCTGGTGGTGCCGATCACCAATGCCCGCTATGCGCTCAACGCCGCCAATGCCCGTTGGGGCAGCCTGTATGATGCGCTTTACGGCACCGATGCCATGGCCGGGCCGATACCGGCGGGTGGCTACGACCGGGGCCGCGGCGCCCGGGTGGTGGCGCGTGCGCGGGTGTTCCTGGACGAGGCATTTCCAGTGCAGGGCGTCAGCCATGCCGATGCTCGCCGCTATCACATCCGCGACGGCGCGCTGCTGGTCGATGGTCAGCCACTGATCGACCCGGCGAAATTCGCAGGCTATCGCGGCCATCCCAAGGCGCCCGACGCGGTGTTGTTGCGCAACAACGGCCTGCATGTGGAGCTGGTGTTCGACCGTACCCATCCGGTGGGCTGCCACGATCAGGCGGGGCTGGCCGATGTGCGGCTGGAAAGCGCGATATCGGCGATCATGGATTGCGAGGATTCGGTCGCCTGTGTCGATGCCGAGGACAAGGTGTTGGCCTATTCCAACTGGCTGGGCCTGATGCGCGGCGATCTGAGCGAGGAGGTGACCAAGGGCGGTGCCACCTTTACCCGGACGCTGGCCGGTGATCTGGACTACCTGGCCCCCGATGGCAGCCCGATGGCGGTCAAAGGCCGGGCGCTTATGCTGGTGCGCAATGTCGGCCACCTGATGACGAACCCGGCGGTTCTGGATGCGGATGGGGCGGAAATCTTCGAAGGGTTGATGGACGCGCTGGTCACCGTCGCCATCGCGATGCATGACCTGAACCGCGCGGGCGGCAACTCGCTTGCCGGGTCGGTCTATGTGGTCAAGCCCAAGATGCACGGGCCGGAAGAGGTGGCTTTTGCCGTCCAGACCTTTGACATGGTCGAGGATATCCTCGGCCTGCCGCGCAACACGGTCAAGATCGGCATCATGGACGAGGAGCGCCGCACCAGCGTCAATCTCAAGGAATGCATCCGCGCCGCCAAATCGCGGGTCTGTTTCATCAACACAGGCTTTCTCGACCGGACCGGCGACGAGATCCATACCTCGATGGAGGCGGGGCCGTTCAGCCGCAAGGATTTCATCAAGCGCAAATCCTGGATCACGGCCTACGAGAATCTGAACGTCGATATCGGGCTCGAATGCGGGCTGTCGGGCAAGGCGCAGATCGGCAAGGGCATGTGGGCGATGCCGGACCGGATGGCGGCCATGATCGAGACCAAGATCGAGCATCCCAAGGCGGGCGCCAATTGCGCCTGGGTGCCCAGCCCGACGGCGGCCACCCTGCATGCGCTGCATTATCACAAGGTCGACGTGTTTGCGGTGCAGGCGGCGCTGCGCGCGGGCGGGCGGCGGGCGCATGTGGACGGGATCCTGGAAATCCCGCTGGCCAGCTTTCGCAAGTGGTCGTCCGATCAGATCCGCCGCGAGGTCGAGAACAATGCCCAGGGCATTCTCGGCTATGTCGTGCGCTGGGTCGATCAGGGCGTTGGTTGCTCCAAGGTGCCCGACATCAACAACGTGGGCCTGATGGAGGATCGCGCCACCTGCCGCATCTCGGCACAGCATATCGCCAACTGGCTGCACCATGGTGTCGTGGACGCGCAGGAGGTGATGGCGGCCATGCGCAAGATGGCGGCGGTCGTGGATGGCCAGAACGCCGACGATCCGGCCTATCGCCCGATGGCGCCCGGTTTTGACGGGATCGCGTTTCAGGCCGCCTGCGATCTGGTGTTCAAGGGACGGGTGCAGCCTTCGGGCTATACCGAGCCAGTTCTGCATGCCCGGCGGTTGGAACTGAAGGCGAGCCTTGGCGCCTGATCCCGCGGAGCCGGTCACGCCCCTGTGTGCGCAGGTGAACACGCGCCTGCGCGCTTGCTGCGATGCGGCCGCTGTTGCAGCGCTTGTGAGGCGCGGCTAGGCTGCGTCGAAAGAGGCAAGTGCAAGGGGACGGGATGACGCGGCCAGTCGTAGGGATCATCGGCAACTCGTATCTGCTGAACGATCAGTATCCGACCCATGCGGGCGGGACGATGAATTCGGACGCGGTGGCCAATGTCTCGGGTTGCCTGCCGCTGCTGATCCCGGCCGACCCGCGCTATGTCTCGGTGGCCGAGCTGCTTGATGTCTGCGATGGGTTCCTGCTGACCGGCGGTCGCCCCAATGTCCATCCCGAGGAATATGGCGAGAGCGAGACCGCCGCGCACGGCGATTTCGACCGTGCTCGCGATGCCATCACCCTGCCGCTGGTGCGCGCCTGTGTCGAGCGGGGCCAGCCCTTTCTGGGCATCTGCCGCGGCTTTCAAGAGGTGAACGTGGCGATGGGCGGCACGCTCTACCCCGAGATTCGCGACCTGCCGGGCCGGATGAACCACCGGATGCCGCCGGATGGCACGCTGGAAGAGAAGTTCGCGCTGCGCCATATCGTCAGCGTGACCGAAGGCGGCGTGTTTCACCGTGTTTTTGGCGCCCGCGAGGTAATGACCAACACGCTGCACGGGCAGGGGATCAAGACCGCGGGCGCCCGCATCGAGATCGACGGCCATGCCCCTGACGGCACCCCCGAGGCGATCTATGTGCGCGACGCGCCGGGCTTTACCCTGTCGGTGCAATGGCATCCGGAATGGGACGCGGCCAGCGATCCGGTCTCGCGGCCGCTGTTCACCGCCTTTGGCGACGCGGTGCGCGCCTGGGCCGCGCGCGGAACGGGGCCCGTTTTGCAGAAAACGGGCTAGAGTCCTTCACTTGGTGCAACCCGCCCAATTGGAAGCCACCTGGCGGGCACATGGGCCGTTTGGCCCATGATGTCGGCCGTACGATCGTCGGGAATCCGTCCGGCAAAGAATACCATGTCGCCCGCGCACGGCCTGACTCATACGCGGACCAATCTTGTGACGGACTGCATTCATTTCGTTTTCTTTCAAATTTGCCAAATATCAGATCTCGGAGCGGCTTTCCCACTCGGCCAGTTTCATGCGACTGCTGACTCCAAGCGAACGGAATGGATCCGGCGGAATCGTGGAAGGCTGGCCACTGACGGCGATGATGTCTTCGAGCGCCTGAGAGGATTTCCCGAGCGCGAGTTCGACCAGAAGGCGACCGGAACTGGTGCCGCGCGTCATGCCGACACCATTTTAACAGTTCGCCGAATAAACGCCTGGAACCATTTCGCCAAAAAATGTCGCATGGTTCCGCGACAGGCTGACGACCCCGCCCCATGTCGAGGTGATGGGGGCGTCGGCCAAGGCCGGGAACCGATTGTCGAGCCCCTCCCGGTGCGCTTCGGCCACCTTGCCGAGGTCGCGAGAAGACGCCTTGTAATTTGGCGCAAAGCCAAAATGGTTCCGGATCAGGAGCCGTCCGTCCGATGTCATCCTGAGCGTGGTTCCGCCCGCATCAGCCGGAGTCAGTCCCCAGTTCATCTTGCCGGTGTAGCGCTTGCGTTCAGCGGATGTCAGTGTCCTGCGGCACAAGCTCGTCCAACCGATGCGCCGCGGACAGCCCGGTGATACCGGTGCCAACGATGAGCCAGTCATAGTTCGCCGACTTCGGAAGCCTCGTCGATCGGGACGATTTCATCTGCCGGGCGCCAGCCACTCGGTCGGTCAAGTGGCGGAATTACCGGAGTGTGGCTTGCATAGGCCAACGCGATGCTTTCTATCTAGCCGGGTGTTCAAGCGATCTTCGGGATCAGCGGTGTTGCCAGGTCAAACCGCTCTAGTTCCTGCAAGAAATCGAAGTCGGACTTGCGCAGATGAACGGCGGAGGTGTCGATTGTCGCCAACACCATGTCCTCCCGACCGGACGCACGACAAAGGTGCTGGCCATCCGGGGCGCAGATCGAACTGGTTCCACTGAATTGTGAATTGGCTTCGTCGGCCGCGAAATCGCAATAGCCGATGAACATGGCGTTTTCATACGCCCGCGACGGCACGATGGCATCCGAGACAAAGCGCCACTTGGCCCGAAGCGCTGTCGGCACGAGCAAGAGTTCAGTTCCCAACAGCGCAGCCCGCCGCGCCAGTTCAGGGAATTCGATGTCATAGCAGATCAGGACCGAACAGCGGATGCCTTGAAAGTCGAACGCTTCCGGTCCGGCCCCCGGCGTGAAACAGTCCCTTTCAAAGTCGTTCGGCAACGCGACCTTGCGATAGTTGCTGATCAGGTGCCCGGTCCGGTCAAAGACGGCGGCGCTGTTATAGAGCGCGCAGCCGCTTTGTTCCGGGTATCCGAGAACCAGCCCGACGCGATGCCGTGCTGCAAGCTGTCCGGCAGCGCGTAGAAACGGCGATCCCTGAACCTGGGCCGCTGCTCGCACGGCGCCAGCAGAGCCATAGCCTGAAAGGTACAACTCTGGTGTGATCAGCATGTCGGCGCCTGCTGCTGCGGCACGCGACATTGCCAGATCTAGATCGGTGAGAGCATCGTCAGCGGAACGAAAAGCTGGGCGAGCTTGAAAAAGGGCAAGATTGAGCAGTGGCATTTTGGTTCTCTGTTCTCAGTGCAAGCCCAACAGTCGCGGGACAAAAAGCGACAACTCTGGAAAAAACGTAACCAGAAGCATCACGGGAAGTGCCACGTAGAAGATGATTTGCAAGGCTGGCTTGACCGCTTCATGAATCGAAACCTTGCCGATGCGGCAGGCCATGTAAAGGATCGGGGCGACCGGCGGGCTGTTGGCACCGATCACCACCGAACAGGCCACGATAGAGGCATAGTGGACCGGGTCGACACCATGATGCACCATCAGGGGCATCATCAGCGGCGCGATCACCACGGTCACTGACAGGTCGTCCATGATCATGCCGACGAAGATCAGGAATGCGTTGACCAGCAAGAGGATCAGGATCTTGTTCTCTGTCAGGTGTGTGACGGCTTCGGTCAGTTCCTGCGGCACGCTTTCGGCCACCATGATGCGTCCGATCATGAAGGAAAACAGCAGGATAAGAATGATCGTGCCCGTCGTTTCGCCGGCTTCGACCAGGCTTTGACGGAAGCGCGACAAGGTAAGATCGCGGTAGATGAAGAAGCCGATCAGGATCGCCATGAACAAGGCAACCGCTGCGGCTTCGGTCGGGGTGAACACGCCGCCATAGATGCCGCCCAGAATGACCACCGGCATCATCAAGGCAGGAAGAGCCTGAAGTGTGGCGCGCAGCGGGCCATGGGGTGACTTCTGAGCCGAAATCGCTGCCATGCGTTCCGGCGTGTCGACCAGCATTCGTGCGGTCAGGATCTTGTTGAAGAGCATCAGGCCGAACATCAGCAGCAGACCTGGCACAATCGTCGCCGCAAAGAGGGCGGTGATGGACTGTCGGGTGACAACGCCGAAAAGGATGAGGGTGATCGACGGCGGGATCAGGATGCCCAGAAGCGAGGACACGCCAAGCAGGGCGCTGGTGTAACCACGGGGATAGCCGCGAGCTGCCAGCGGATCTCCCATGATGGTGCCGATCGAGGCAACGGCGGCGGTCGCCGTTCCTGAAATCGCACCGAATACTCCGGAGGATCCGATCAGGGCTGCACCCAGGCCCCCCTTGCGGCCCCGCATCGCCATGGCCATGAAGCTGATCAACCGTGCGGCAACCCCGCCGCTTTGCATCAGATAGCCAGCCAGAACAAATAGAGGGAGAGCCAGCAGGATGACCGAGTCGAGCGACCGGAACCCCTGCAAAAGCAATGTCGACGTGCTGACGTCATAGGCCCAGACCAGAAACATCAGGACACCCGCGAAAGACCAGGCAACCGGTACCCCGAAGATCATCAGGGCCATCAGAAGCAAGATACCAAAAAGAGCTTCCATGGTTCAGACCTCTCCTGTTTCTTGATCGGTTTTGCCAAAAACGGCAGCAGCGGCGACGATGGCGTCCCGGACGGCATAGACAGCACAGAGTACGGCAGCGAGGACGACCGCAGACTGTGGAACGATGAGAGGAATGCTGAGAGCGGCGGTGGTTTGCGGCCGCTTGATCGACCAGGCGACCATATCATTGGCCAGGCTGAGAAAGAACAGGCTCAACACGACCATGATCACGGATACGGCAAAGGTGTGCAGGGCCTTGTGCTTTGGAGTTTTCAAAGACAGGGCAAGGAAATCGACCACCAGATGTTCGTGATTGCGGGCCGCGACGACGGCCCCGCACATGTAAAGCCACATTGCCGACAGGGTGGCGAGCTCCAGCACGCCCACGACCGACCAGCCAAGCACGAAACGGGCGAGAACAAGAAACAGGATCAGCCCGGTGATCGCGAGACTTGTCACAATCACGATGAGATTGAGAATGCCGATCAGCCCGGCATCGAGCTTTCTGAGAAGGTCGACCATGTCGCGTTACTCCCGGTTCGCAGCATGTTTGATAGGAGGGGGGCCGGAACCGTCAGATCCCGGCCACGGTGCAGGTCAGTTCACCTGGGCGCGGATCAGGTCCATGATATCCTTGCCGACATCGGGTTCCATTTGCGGCCAGACTTCGGCACGAACCTTCTCGGCGAGCGGCGCAATCTGCTCGTCCGTGAGTTCGAAGTATTCCATGCCCGACTGGACGGCCAGATCGACATAGTGCTGGTCTTCGTCACGGGCGGCCTTGAAACGCGCCTCCATAACGGCGACAGCGGCGTCTTCGATCAGCTTCTTGTGTTCGTCCGAGAGGCCCTCGTAGGTCTCGAGATTGACCAGCAGGTTTCCGGTGACAAAGGTGTGTTTCGTGCGGACATAGTAGTCCAGCACGTCGCGGAAATATTCGTAGTCCCAGTAGATCACGTTGCCTGCGTCACCGTCGACCACACCGGTCTGGATCGAGGTGTATACTTCGCCCCAGTCGATCGCGGCGGTCTGGTAGCCCATCGATTCCAGAATCTGCGGGAAGGGGAACAGCGGCGGCGTCCGCACCTTGATGTTCGCCGCACCGGCGACATCGGTGGCATAGGCGCCGCGGGTTGCGACACCGCTGAAACCTTCGGGCCAGGCGCCGAAATACTTCAGCCCGATGTCGTTGAACACCGTGTTCAGCACGCCATTGGCCCAACCGCCGGGCTTGTAGGCGTCCAGCGCCTCTTCCCAAGAGGTGACCATGTAAGGGGTGTTCAGGATACCGATCCGCTTGTCATATGAGGTCGAGGGCCATGAAATCATGGCATTGACTTCGCCGGCGACGAACAGATCGAACACCTCAAGCTGGCCGCCGAGTTCATTCTGGTAGAAGATCTTGACGTCGATCTCACCGTTGGAACCTTCCTTGACGGCATTCGCCCAGGCGGCAAGAGCGACGCCCGAGGGAGATCCGCGGTCTCCGGAATCGGTAGCAAATTTCAGTTCGATTTCCGCCGAGGCGGCCGTTGCGGCCAGCGCCGTTCCGAACACGACAGCCGAAAAAAAGCTTCGAAACATCTCAATCCTCCTTGTTGGGTTGTTCTACTGCGCTTCTACATAACAAGTGTTACGTATGTTGCATAACATGCGTTATGTCCTGTAGTTGAGTCAATGAATTTCTCCGGGCGCCCCCAGGTCCGGCAACAGGAGCTGGCATGGCGGAGCGAAAACCCAGGAAAGACAGGAACCTAGACAAGGCAAGCTGGATCGCGGCTGCGCGCAAGATGCTGATAGAAAAGGGCATCGCCGGTATCAGTCTGCGCCAACTTGCAGAAGAGTTGGGCGCAACAACCGGGGCCTTCTATTGGCAATTCGCCAACCTCGAAGAGCTTCTGGAAGACGTTCGGCAGGACTGGGCACAACGCAATACTGCACCGTTCACAAGAGCGATCGAGGCCGCGGGCGATGACGGTTGGGAGCAGTACCTCGCTTATGTCGGCGTGTTGCTGAAAGAGGAGGAATACATACCCCAGTATGACAACGCGATCCGGGACTGGGCACATAGCTCAAAGCGGACGGCCGAAGTGCTGAAAGAAATCGAGACGCTCAGGATCCAGCAACTGCATCAGGTATTTCTGGCAATGGGATTCACTGGTCGGGCCGCGCAGGTTCGAGCCTATGTCACCTATTTCCATCAGACCGGCTACAATGCGATGCAGGTGTCTGAGCCAAGGGAAGAACGGCTATTGAACATTCCCTACTATGCCGAGGTCCTGGCCGACAGGGCCGACCTTCTTGGCTTGCAGACAGCTGAGGCCGTTTCAAAACATTTTGCAGCCAGGGACAGCGAAACCTGAGCGCCAGGCATTTCGGTTTCGCAGCGCAAAAGGACGTAATGGGCCCGCCGTGTGGGTGTGGCTAGCGACAGCACCCGAGCAATCCACCCGCCAAAGGCACCGAGAGGTCCGTAGGTGCCAATGCCTGTAGCTCGGCTGGTATTGTCAGGTTGTCGGCACTGTCGTTCGGTTATGGCGTCACCCGCAGCAAGAACAACCACCGCCGGACGGCAGCCTCAGCCCGTTTGCGAAGCTGATAGAGTGCACGCCCTGCGGTTGGCTGCTGCTCTGAACTTTGTTTGCCGGATTGCGCAGCGCATCGCCGCTCACGCCGCCAGAATGCGCGCCTCATGCGCCTTGAGGCAGAGCCGCGCGGTATCGCCAAAAGCACCGGCGTGGCTGCGGAGTTCGGGGAACAGGTCGAACACTTCCTGCCGGGACCGGTCGCTGAGCGCGCCCAGACCCTCGTCGCCGGGAAAGAAGCTCTCGGTCGCGGCATCGTTGGCATAGATCACCTCGTGCCGGTCCAGCATCAGATGCATATAGGTGACGTTGCCGCCTTCGATCCGGCGTGCTGCCGGGCTGCTCAGCAGGTGGGTTGCGGCCACCAGAACCTCGCTCTCGCCGAAATACATCTGGGCCCGCGATCCCGTCCACAGCATCCGGTGCTGGGGCGACACCAGCAGCGGGGCGCTGGCACCCTGCAACAGGGTCGGGTCCAGTTGGATCGGGGCGTGTTTGCCCTTGGCGGCCACGGTGCGGCTCCCGGTCCAGCGCAGCGGTTGCAGGCCGTTGTCGCGGGTGACGATCAGGTCACCCGGACGCAGCGTTTCGATCGCACGCGGGCCGTGGGCGGTGGCGATCAGCGTTCCGGGAGTAAAGCAGATGATATTCTCGATGTTCGAGAAGGTGACCAGCGTGCCGTCGGTCAGTTCAACCGTGCCGGCCAGTTCGCCGGGCAGGTTGGTGGTCAGGTTCAGGGTGTTACGGTCGGCGACGCCTCCAAGGTCAAGCGTGTCGCCATTGATCTCGTCCTCCTCGTTCCCGATGATCGAGATGGTGCCGCTGCCCGCTTCGCCAAGCTCGGTGAGGATGAAAAGGTCATCGCCCGCACCGCCTTCGGCTGCGTCTCCCTGTGCGGCTTCGATGGTATCGTTGCCATCGCCGCCGAACACCTGATCGGAACCGGTATTGCCAAGCAGAAGATCGTCACCACCCTGGCCCGAAAGCGTGTCATCGCCGCTGCCGCCGTCGATCGTGTCGTTGCCGTCCTGTGGGACGCGCGTGTCGAAGTAGACGTCACTGACCCAAACGGCCTGAGTTCCGTTGAGTGTGTTTGAGTAGACGATCTCGATCGCTTGAACCGGTCCGGCAATCTCGACGAGGACGGACCCGGATTCGTCCAGGGCGCTGTCGGACTGGCTTCCGGCAGTAATCGTATTGCCCGAGACAGTGTCGGGGCTGGTGCCCGCGCCGGTAGGGGTAAGGGTGACGGCAACCGGATTGCCGTTGGCGTCATATGCATTGACCTCGAGAATGTCGCGGTGATTGCGGTTGGCCCAGTCAATGTCGTTGATGCGGAACATCACGTTCTCGACTTCGTTTTCGACATCGAAATCGGTACGGGCCGCAAACTCTATCCGGGCCGTCGCGGTTGCTCCGCGGCCTTGTCCCGCAAGATAGAGAGAAGAGAACTCGGACTGCGTCTCGCCGCTGCGGACATAGCTTTCCTCACCGGTATCGACCTCGAAAACCGGGCTGTTGTTACCATCATCGGTAAAGCTGACCGACACGTTCATACGCCCGGTCGCCTGCGTGAAACCGGCCGAAAGGTCGCTGCCGTCGGTGCCTTCGGCGAACCAGTTCAGGGATTCGGTGCTGCCAGCCTGACCGTCACCATAAAGCAGGTCATCGCCGTCGCCGCCCTGGATGTCATCATCGCCGCTGCCCCCATAGACGATATCGTTCCCGAGGCCCGCATCGACGGTGTCGTTACCCTTGGAGGCAAAGACCTGATCGCCATTGCCGTCGGGGCCGGTTCCCTCGCCGCTGTCGACCGAGTTACCGTTGTTGTCGACATAAGTATCGTCGATCAGGTCGTCGTTGGTCGTGCCCTGAACCTTGTTGAATGGCGAGAAATAGGGGGCTGCCACTGCCTCGGCGCCGGACAATGTGCCGACCGGTCCCAGGTCGGGCACGAAATACAGGTTCCCGTCCGTGGCCAGGTAATACTGGCCGGTTTCCAGTTCGTTGTTGTACGAGGTGCTACCGACTGACCCCGTCCAGGCCCATTCGCCGGTGCCGATCAGTTGGGCGGTGGTGAAGTTGACCAGCGCACCGCCGATGCTGGCGGCAAGCGACAGGTCCTGATCGGCTCCGAGCGTGACGAGATAGCCGCTGGGCATGGGTTCACCTCAATCGCGGCCTGGGGCCGCCTGTTCCTTGTTCATGCTGCGGCTGGGTCGAAACCTTTGCCGCCAACGTCTGGAATAGAGAGGGGGCATGGCAAATCCGGGGTCGGATTTTGTCGGATCTGGAAACAAATTTGGGTAAAATTGTGTTGGGTTCGGCCCACATCCGTCTGGATGCGGGCCGCCCGCCGGATCAGACCAGCAGGTTGAAATGCTCGGCAAAGGGCATGCTGCGCACACGTTTGCCGGTCAGATCGAACAAGGCATTGCCCAGGGCGGGCATCGCGGGGGGCGTGCCGGGTTCGCCCGCGCCCCCCATATGGCGGTTTGTTTCCAGAACGCGAACCTCGACCTGCGGCGTGTTGTGCATGCGAAGGGCGTCGTAATCGGGGAAATTGCCCTGTTCCACCGCGCCGCCGGCAAAGGTGATCTTGCCATGGGCCGCCGCCGAAAGGCCATAGACCATGCCGCCGAACATCTGCGCTTTCACCGTTTCAGGGTCGAGCGCTAGACCGATATCGCAGGCGATCCAGGCGCGCGCGATGCGGATGGTGCCGCCTTCGTCCACCACTTCGATGACCTGCGCCACCGATGTTCCGAAACTATAGGTAAAGGCCACGCCGCGCCCGACGCCCTCGGGCGTCTTGCCGGTCCAGCCCGACATTTCGCGCACCGCCTCAAGACACCCGGCCGAGGGCGCGTGTTCGGCGCGCATCAGCTCCAGCCGGAACTCCAGCGGGTCGCGCCCGGCCGCATGGGCCATCTCGTCGACAAAGGTCTCGTGGAAAAAACCGTTATGACTGTTCCCGACCGAGCGCCAGAAGCCGACAGGAACTGTCAGATCGGCGATGTGACCGCTGATACGGTAATTGGGTACCGCATAGGGCTGGTTGAAGAACCCCTCGACCAGCACCTTGTCGGGGCCGGCGCCGGGCAGACCGGTGATCCGCTCCATCGCCTGGCGCGAGGGGGATTGCGTGGCCAGCCGCCCGTCGATCATCACCGCCTTGCCGTCCTTGACCGCGCCGCGCATCCGGGCCAGCGCGCCGGGGCGGTAGAAATCGTGGCGCATGTCCTCTTCACGGCTCCAGGTGGTCTGCACGGGTACGCCGGGCAGTGCCATCGCCACACGGGTGGCGATCAGGCCGAAATCGAACTCGGCCCTGCGGCCAAAACCGCCGCCCAGATAGGTGGTGTGCACCTCGACCGCCTCGGTCTCAAGGCCCGCAGTCTCGGCGATCTTGCTCTGCATGATCGTCGGCGCCTGGTTACCGCCCCAGAATTCCAGCCGCTCGCCGGTGTAAAGCGCGGTGCCGTTCATCGGCTCCATCGTGGCATGGGCCAGATAGGGGACGCTGTATTCTGCCTCGATCACCGTGGCGCCCTCGGGCAGGGTGGTGACATCGCCGTCGTCGCGCATGGTCGAGTTTCGGCTGTCGTCAAATGCGCGTGCAATCTGCGCAAAGATGGCGTCGGTTTCGGGCGGATAGGGCGCGGCCTCCCACTCGACCGCGATCGCCTCGACCGCCTGCATCGCCAGCCAGGTGTTAGAGGCGATGACCGCCACACCGCTGCCCAGATCGACCACCTTTTCCACGCCGGGCATTGCGCGGGCGGCGCTGTCGTCAAAACCTTTCATGCCGCCGCCCAGATTGGGGTTCATCCGCACGCTGGCGAATTTCATCCCCGGCAGTCGCACATCGACCCCGAATTCGGCGGTGCCTGTGGATTTGGCCACCATGTCGAGCCGGGGCAGGGTGCGGCCCAGATAGCGCCATTCCGATGGGTCGCGCAGCGGCGCCTCGACCGGGTCGAGCTTAGCGGCCTCTTCGGCAAGGTCAGGGTAGGGGATGCGGCGGCCATCGGGGGCGATCACCGCGCCCGCCTCGGTCCGCAGAGCATCGCGCGCCACGCCCAGCCGGTTGGCAGCGGCCTGTTTCAAGGTCTCGCGGGCGCTGGCGCCGGCCTCGCGCATCCGCACGAACCCGTCTTTCATCGAAGTCGAACCGCCGGTGACCTGAAGGCTCAGCACCTTGCCGATCACCCCCAGCGCCTCGCCCAGGCTGTGCTGGAAGTTTGAGGTATCGTAACCCTTGCCGGGCAGGGCATCGCCCATCAGGGCGCTGTTGTAATAGGCCGCCGCCGCCGGGCCATGCAGCACGCGCACCTGATCGGGGATCACGTCCAGTTCCTCGGCGATCAGCGCGGCCCAGGTTGTCATCACGCCCTGACCCATCTCGGCGCGCGGCGCAAACAGGGTCACGCCCTGCTGGTCGATCAGCACAAAGGGGTTGAGCGCGGCCTCGCCCGGGCCGGGCTTCAGCGGGTTGGGAGCGGGCTGTCGGACCTTGTAGACACCAAAGGCCACGCCGCCGACGATGGCGGCGGAGCCGATCAGAAAGGTACGGCGAACAATCTTGCCAATGCGGGCCATGGATCAGACCTCCTGCAGCTTGGCGGCGGCGCCGTGGATGGCGGCGCGAATGCGGGGATAGGTGCCGCAGCGGCACAGGTTGCCCTGCATCGCTTCGTCGATCTCGGCGTCGCTGGGGGTGGGGGTCTCTGCCAGCAGCGCGGCGGCCTGCATGATCTGGCCCGACTGGCAATAGCCGCATTGCGCCACCTGATGCTCGACCCAGGATTGTTGCAGGATCGAGAGTGCCTCGGGCGTGCCGGTGCCTTCGATCGTGGTGACCTCGCCCCAGACATCGCCCAGCGATACCTGGCAACTGCGCACCGCCTCGCCGTCGATATGCACGGTACAGGCGCCACAGGCGGCGACACCACAGCCGAACTTGGTACCGGTCAGTCCGATCTCGTCGCGCAGCACCCACAAGAGCGGTACGTCATCGGGCAAGTCGACCCGATGCGTTTCTCCGTTGACGGTCAGGGAAGTGGCCATGTCGGTCCTCGCTTTGCTGTGCTGATGGCTGTCAGATGAGCTTCTGACAAAATTAGTGCCATTTGTCAGAGTGTCAATTGACAAAATCGCGAAAAACTGTCAGAGGTCGGACATGAAAGACGACGTTATCGACCCCAAGCAACAAGCGATCCTCGACTCTGCCTGGCAGGTCTTTGCCGCCTATGGGTTCCGCAAGACATCGATGGACGACATAGCCCGTGGTGCCCGCATGTCGCGGCCAGCGGTCTATCTGTATTACAAGAACAAAGAGGCGATTTTTCGCGCCGTGGTCCAGTATTGCTATGACCTGACCGCCGGGGCGGTGGCCGCCGCGCTGGGCGCAGGCGGCGCTGTGCCCGAAGTGCTGGAACGTGCCTTTGCCGCCCATGGGCAAACGGTGATGGCCTTGCTCGACTCCCCGCATGGGGTGGAGTTGCTGGATGCCGGCAGCTCGACCGCGCCCGATATCGTCGAGGCGGGCGAGGCCGGGCTTTGCGCGCTTTATGCCGACTGGCTTTCGCGCGAGGCGACCGCCGGGCGGGTCATGCTGTCGGGGCCGGCGCCCGAGGTGGCGGCGACCATCGCCGCCGCGCTGAAAGGGGTCAAGATGACGACCCCCGATTTTGCGACCTATCAGACCCGCATCGCGCAACTGGCGCAGATCCTCGGCGCCGGGCTGATGCGCGGGTAATCCGCGCTCAGGTCACACGGGCGCGGGTCTTGTATTCCGGTTTGTCCCACAACCGGTTCTGCATCACATCGGCGATGATCGCCACGGCGGCCTCGACATCGCCTTCGTCGATGAACAGCGGGGTAAAGCCAAACCGCATGATGTCGGGCGCCCGGAAATCGCCGATCACACCACGCGCGATCAGCGCCTGCATGGCGGCATAGCCATCGACAAAGCGGAACGAGACCTGGCTGCCGCGCTGGGCGGGGTCGCGCGGGCTGGCCAGTTCCAGATCGGGGCAGGAAGCCTCGACCCCGGCGATGAACATCTCGGTCAGTTCAATGGATTTGGCGCGCACGTCGGCCATATCGGCCATGTCCCAGACATCCAGCGCCGCCGACAGTGCCGCCATCTGGATCACCGGCGGGGTGCCGACCCGCATCCGCTCGATTCCGGCGCCGGGGCGATAGTCGAGGTCAAAGGCAAACGGCGCCTGATGACCCAGCCAGCCCGACAGCGCCGGGCGCACCTGCTCCGCATGGCGGGGAGCGACATAGATGAAGGCGGGCGCGCCGGGGCCGCCGTTAAGATATTTATAAGTGCAGCCCACCGCGAAATCGGCGCCGCATCCGGCCAGATCGACCGGCAGCGCCCCGGCGGAATGGGCCAGATCCCAGACCGTCAATACTCCCGCCGCATGGGCGCGCACGGTCAGCGCGGCCATGTCATGCTTGCGCCCGGTGCGGTAATCGACCTCGGTCAGCATCAGCACCGCGATTTCGTCGGTGATGGCGTCTTCGACCGCTTCGGGGGCGACCACGCGCAGCTCGTATTCCGGTCCCATCGAGCGCAGCAGCCCCTCGACCATGTAGAGGTCGGTGGGGAAGTTGCCGTTGTCCGACAGCACCACCTTGCGGCCCGGGTTCAGCTCCAGCGCCGAGGCGACCGCCTGATAGACCTTGATCGACAGGGTATCGCCAGTGACCACATGGCCCGGCTCGGCGCCAATCAAGCGGCCGATGCGGTCGCCCAGCTCGCTGGGCTGCGCCATCCATCCGGCCTTGTTCCAACCGGTGATCAGCATCTGGCCCCATTCGTCGGTCACCGCCTGCTGGACCCGTGCCGCCGCGGCGCGCGGCAGCGGCCCCAGCGAGTTGCCATCAAGATAGAGCACCCCCTGGGGCAGGTCGAACATGGCCTTGGTGGCGGCAAAGTCGGTCATGAGTCCTCGCATGGATATTTTAAGCATAAAGCATCTAGGGCAGGGATACGCATCGCCACCCGGTCTGTCCAGCTTTTGTTGGGGAATGAGCCCATGCGCAAGGGGGCGCGCGCGCGGGGCGGTTCCGCCCTGCGTCGAAGGGGTGTTTTTGAAAACAAGCGGTTAGAATGATCTGCGCGGGCGGTATTCCGATTTCGTAACCGCCCGCGCCAAAATGCGATATCGGCTCAGGTCTGACCGCCGGCGATCTCGATGCACTGGCCGTTGATGCTCTGCGAACCGGGGCGCACCAGCCACAGGGCGGCGGCGGCCACCTCTTCGGGGGCGATCAGCCGCTTGTGCCGGTTCTGGTTCACCATCAGTTGCAGGGCGTCATCGGCCGCCATCCCGGTGCGTTGCGAGATCGAGGCGGTATTGCGTTCGACGATCGGCGTGTCGACATATCCGGGGCAGAGCGCGTTGAACGTATAGGGGGTTCCCATGAACTCTTCCGAGTAGGTCCGGGTCAGCCCGATCATGCCGTGTTTGGAGGCCGCGTAGGCCCCCGCGCCGGGGGCGCCACGCAGCCCGGCAATCGAGGCGACGGTGATCACCCGGCCCCAGTCGGTTTCCAGCATCGAGCGCAGGCTTTCGCGGATGGTCAGGAAGGCGCCATCGAGATTGGTCGCCATGATATCGCGCCAGAATGCCATATCGGTCTTTTGCAGGGTCTTGCCGACGGCGATCCCGGCATTTGCGACGCAGATCTGCACAGGGCCGCGCGCCGCGACCGCGCGCGCGATGCCGGTGACAACCTCCTCTTCGTGGCGCACGTCCATCGCCAGCGGATGCAGCCCTTCGGTCGCCACCTGCTCCAGCACCTCGGCCCGCCGTCCGGTGATGGTGACCTCGGCGCCCTCGGCGGCCAGCGCCCGCGCAATCGCCAGACCGATGCCGGTGCCGCCGCCGGTCACCAGCGCATGTTTGCCGTTCAGATGCATTGCGGGTCCTCCCTGTTCGCCGGATCAGCCTATCGGCGCGCCACCCTGTGACAAGGGGTTCCGTATCGTTCCGTTCCGTCCTATGCAAACATATGAATGATTCATTGGGAGGAGAGTGACATGACACGATTTCTGGCCACGACGCTGATACTCACCGCCACTGCGGCGGCGGCCAGCGAAGATATCGCCGACCAGTATCCGCAGTCCGAGCTTTACTCCAAACCGGTCGAGGTCATCCCGCATGTCTTCTCGGCCATCGGCGCCACCGCGCCGCCGACCTATGAGAATGCGGGCCACAACAACAACCTCTCCTTTATCGTGACGGATGAGGGGGTGGTGGTGATCAATGCCGGGGCCTCGGCCCGGCTGGCCGCTGCGCTGCATGAAGAGATCAAGCAAGTCACCGATCAGCCCGTGGTTCTGGTCATCAACGAGAACGGGCAGGGCCATGCCATGCTGGGCAACAGCTATTGGCGCGATCTGGGGGTCGATGTTCTCGCCCATGTGGATGCGGTCGAGGAAACCACCCAGAACGGCGATTTCATCCTGATGGGGATGGAGAACTACAACCGCGACCGGGCCGAGGGTACACGGGTGGAGCACGCCAACCTGACCTTCGAGGACCGCTATGACCTGACGCTGGGCGATGTGGCGATTGAAGTCATGCATATGGGTCCGGCGCATGATCCGGGCGATATCCAGGTCTGGATCCCTGAATGGAAGATCCTGATCGCGGGCGACATCGCCTTTCACGAGCGGATGCTGCCGATCTTTGAACATACCTGCACCAGTTGCTGGCTGGAGACCTGGGAAACCCGGATGGAGCCGCTGGCCCCCACCTATGTGATCCCCGGCCATGGGCATCCGACCAATCTGGATCAGGTGCGGCGCTATACCTACGACTATCTGACCGACCTTCGGGCCAAGATCGGCGCCCATATCGAAGAGGGCGGTGACCTGGCGGGCGCCTATTACGTGGATCAGGAGCGCTGGCGCAACCTGGACACGTTCGAGGAACTGGCCACCAAGAACGCGGGCCGTGTCTTTGCCGAGATGGAATGGGAGTAAGAGGCGGAACAATCGTTCCGATCCGACCTAAATTCGGGAATATCTGCCCTGGTTGTGGCACGGCTGCCGCCGCTGCCTCCCTAATTGTCGCAGGCGGGTCGGTTTTTTTGCAAATCCCGTCGCAACCGGGTAGAGGTGCGCCATGAGCGCTTGGGGATATTCGGGCGGGTGCCCGGAAAGGAACGGCCATGCATCGCATTGACCTGCCGCCGATATGGCTGGCGGCATTCATTGCCGTGGCCTGGGCCCAGCAGCGCTATTTCTCTTTCGGCCTGTCGCTGGACAGTGGGCTGAGCGACTTGATCGCCGGTCTGTTGATCGGGGGCGGGGTGCTGTTGATGCTGATGGCGGCGGTCGAGTTTCGCCGCCACCGGACCACCATCATCCCGCATCGCGCCCCTTCGACCATGGTTCAGAGCGGCATCTACAAGCGCAGCCGCAACCCGATCTACCTGGGCGATGTGCTGCTTCTGGCCGGCGTGATTCTGCATCTCGACGCGGTTCTGTCGCTGGTTCTGGTGCCGGTCTTTGTCTGGCTGCTGGAAAAACGCTTCATCGTGCCTGAGGAGAACCGCCTCCGACGGCAATTCCGGGCGGATTTCGCCCGATACACACAAAAAACGCGGCGCTGGATTTAGGACATGACAGGTTCGGACCCAACGTCGCGTATGCTGCGCTTGCGAAATAAAATTGCGCAAGATACATCTTTGCTTTGCAAACCTAACTGTGGCGCGTCCGATTTCCGGGCCGAATAGGGGGACCTGACTGGTGAAAATAGGCACACCAAAGGAAGTTTTCGAGGGCGAGAACCGCGTCGCGATGACGCCGGATTCTGCTGTGCAGTTGCAGAAGCTCGGCTATGACTGCGCGATCGAGAGCGGGGCCGGTGCGGCCGCGGGCTTCTCGGATGCGCTGTACGAGGCGGCCGGGGTAGAGATCATCAAGACCGCAGCGGCGCTGTGGAAAGAGGTCGATATCGTCGCCAAGGTGCGCCAGCCAGATGCCACCGAGCTGAAGCGGCTGAGCAAGGGCAAGACGCTGATCTCGTTCTTCAACCCGGCCGGGAACGAAGACGGGATGGCGGCGGCCAAGTCAAAGGGCGCCAATGTGATCGCCATGGAAATGGTGCCGCGTATTTCGCGCGCCCAGAAGATGGACGCGCTGTCGTCGATGGCCAATATCGCGGGCTACCGCGCGGTGATCGAGGCGGGCAACAACTTTGGCCGCTTCTTCACCGGTCAGGTGACGGCGGCGGGCAAGGTGCCCCCTGCCAAGGTGCTGATCGTGGGTGCCGGTGTGGCCGGTCTTGCCGCCATCGGCACCTCGACCTCGCTGGGTGCGATCACCTATGCGTTCGACGTGCGGCCCGAAGTGGCCGAACAGGTCGAATCGATGGGCGCCGAGTTCGTCTATCTCGATTTCGAGGAAGAGCAGCAGGATGGCGCCGCCACCGGCGGTTATGCCTCGGTCTCGTCCCCGGAATTCGCAGCCGCGCAGCTGGCCAAGTTCCGCGAGCTGGCGCCCGAGATGGACATCGTCATCACCACCGCGCTGATCCCCAACCGCGAGGCACCGGAGCTGTGGACCGAGGATATGGTCGCGGCGATGAAGCCCGGCTCGGTCATCGTGGACCTGGCTGCGGAAAAGGGCGGCAACTGCAAGCTGACCGTCAAGGACGAGAAGATCGTCACCGAAAACGGCGTCACCATCATCGGTTACACCGATTTCCCCAGCCGCATGGCGGCGCAGGCTTCGACGCTATATGCCACCAACATCCGTCACATGATGACCGATCTGACGCCCGAAAAGGACGGCCAGATCAACCACAACATGGAAGATGACGTGATACGGGGCGCCACGGTGACGTATCAGGGGGACATCACCTTCCCGCCGCCGCCGCCCAAGGTTCAGGCGATTGCGGCCAAGTCCAAGGAAAAGCCGAAAGAGCTGACCCCCGAGGAAAAGCGCGCGCAAGAGGTTGCGGCCTTCAAGGCGCAGACCAAGAACCAGGTGACGCTGCTGACCGTGGGCGGTCTGTTGCTGCTGCTGGTGGGTCTGGTGGCCCCGGCCAGCTTCATGCAGCATTTCATCGTCTTCGTGCTGGCGGTGTTCGTGGGCTTCCAGGTGATCTGGAACGTCTCGCATTCGCTGCACACGCCGCTGATGGCCGTGACCAACGCCATTTCGTCGATCATCATCCTGGGCGCGCTGATGCAGATCGGGTCGGGGTCGTTCCTGGTGATCCTGCTGGCCGGTCTGTCGGTCTTCATGGCCGGGATCAACATCTTCGGCGGCTTCCTCGTGACGCGGCGCATGCTCGCCATGTTCCAGAAATCATAAAGGAGCTGGGCACATGGGAACAATAGATAGGACCTATTTTAGGCTTAGCTGTCCTGATTGCGGAGCAAATGAAGTGATTTCTGCGCGCGAAAGTGGATCGAATTGGGGGTCATCTGGGTGGAGTAGTCTTCCTACCCCCCAAAAATTCGATGCCGATATTGACCAAATCGAAACTGGTAGTGGGCCGGAAGTTAAATCAGCGAGCTGTAGAGGTTGCGGGACCGCCGCAAAGATCGAAAACAGCATGTTTAACAAGCCTTCGGACTGGTAAGGAGCGCGTAATGGACTTTGGATTCACCACTGCCGCCTATGTCGTCGCGGCTGTTCTCTTCATCCTTTCGCTGGGTGGCCTGTCGGGCCAGGAAAGCGCCAAACGCGCTGTCTGGTACGGCATTGTCGGCATGGGACTGGCGGTGTTCGCCACCCTGATCGGGCCTGGCGCGGGCCTGTGGTGGTTGTCGATCATCCTCGTTGCGCTTGGTGGCATGATCGGCTTTCAGCTGGCGTCAAAGGTCGAGATGACCCAAATGCCGGAACTTGTGGCCGGCATGCACGCCCTGGTCGGTCTGGCGGCCGTGTTCGTGGGCTTCAATGCGCATTTCGAGCTGGGCCGCGTTCTGCTCATGGATGACAGTGCAAAGAAGGCACTGGAAGGTTTTGCGGCGCTTCTTGCCAAAAAGGACGCCGTCGAAATCAACATCCTGCGGGTCGAGGCGGCGCTGGGCATCTGGATCGGGGCTGTGACCTTTACCGGGTCGGTGATCGCCTATGGCAAGCTCTCGGGCAAGGTGACCTCGGCGGCGACCAAACTGCCGGGTGGTCATGCGCTGAACGCTGGCGCGGCAATCCTGTCACTGATCTGCCTGATCTGGTATCTGAACTCGGGTGGGTTCTTCCCGCTTCTGATCCTGACAATCGCGGCGCTTTTCATCGGCTATCACCTGATCATGGGTATCGGCGGCGCCGATATGCCGGTGGTGGTGTCGATGCTGAACAGCTATTCGGGCTGGGCGGCGGCGGCCATCGGTTTCAGCCTCGGCAATGACCTGTTGATCGTCGTCGGCGCGCTGGTCGGTTCGTCCGGTGCGATCCTGTCCTACATCATGTGCAAGGCGATGAACCGGTCGTTCATTTCGGTGATCCTGGGCGGCTTTGGCGGCACCTCGGGCCCGGCGATGGAGGTCGAGGGCGAACAGATCGCCATCGACGCCGAGGGCGTGGCGGCGGCGCTGAACGATGCCGACTCGGTCATCATCATCCCCGGCTACGGCATGGCGGTGGCGCAGGCGCAGCAATCGGTCAGCGAACTGACCCGCAAGCTGCGCGCCAAGGGCAAGAACGTGCGTTTCGCCATCCACCCGGTGGCAGGCCGTCTGCCCGGGCACATGAACGTGCTCTTGGCCGAGGCCAAGGTGCCCTATGACATCGTGCTGGAGATGGACGAGATCAACGAGGACTTCCCCGATACCGATGTGGCCATCGTGATCGGTTCGAACGACATCGTGAACCCGGCCGCGCAGGAAGACCCCAACAGCCCCATCGCCGGCATGCCGGTGCTGGAATGCTGGAAGGCGAAACAGGTGTTTGTCTCCAAGCGTGGGCAGGGCACCGGCTATTCCGGCATCGAGAACCCGCTGTTCTACAAGGAGAACACGCGCATGTTCTATGGCGACGCCAAGCAGTCGCTGGACAAGCTGCTGCCGATGATCGACTGATCCGGCTGAAACAGTTGGGGAAAGGGGCGTCCATGCGGCGCCCCTTTTCGTTTCCGGGCCTCGTCGCGCGGCGGGTTTTGCACTCAAGCGGTGGGATGTATGCGAATGTATCCCATAACCAACTGAAATAAATAAATATTTGCCGCTGGCTGGTAAGCGGATATAGTGCGCGGAAACCGGAGCCCCCCAATGACGCCCATTCAGGACCACCCCTTGCGCTTTGCGCTGGCCAACGAGTTGCACGCGCGCCCCTTTCCCATTTCGCGTGCGCCCTGCACGGTGGCCTATCTGGCAGTGAAACAGCCGGATGCGGCGGTGGGGCGCGACCGCGAGGCGGACCGGGCGCATCTGATCGACCTGCTCGACCGGCATGGCGCGGCGCATCCACAGCCGGGGGCGACCCACTATGCGGGCCAGATCGGGCGCCACTGGCTGAAATGGGAAAGCCATACCGAGTTCGTGACCTATACGGCCTTTGCGGTGGGTGTCAGCGCGCGTCCCTTCGACCCGGTCGACTTTGAAGTTTTCCCGCCTGACTGGCTGGCCGCCGCGCCGGGCCAACGGGTGACCTCGGCCCTTCTCAGGGTCGAGGAACAGCCGCCCGAGGCGGACATCATCGCTGCGTTGGCCGACTGGTTCGTGCCTGAAAGCCTGGCCGCCGCGCATGTGCTGGACCGGGCCGCGGTGGCTGCGGGCGATTTCCGCATCGACCCGGCGGGCCACATGCGCTTTGCCGTCTTTGTCGCACCAGACACCGGCGAGCGCAGGATCGGTCGCATCATCCAGCGCCTGTGCGAGATCGAGACCTACAAGGCGATGTCGATGCTTGGCTTTGCCCGGGTCAAGGCGCTGGGGCCGAAGCTGGGTGAACTGGATGCCGCGCTGACCGCGCTGATGGTCAAGATGACCGATGGCGACCACCCGGCCGAGGAATTGCTGCCGCAATTGCTGTCCACATCTGCCGAACTGGAGACCATGGCCGCGCGGGCCGAATTCCGTCTGGGCGCCACCGGAGCTTATGAGGCCATCGTGGGGCAGCGCATCACCTCTTTGCGAGAGGAGCGGTTCGGCGGGCGCCAGACCTTTGCCGATTTCATGCTGCGTCGCTATGAACCGGCGATGCGGACGGTGAAATCCACCGAACAACGGTTGAAGCGTTTGTCAGACCGGGCGATCCGCGCCGGTGACCTGCTGCGCACCCGCGTGGATGTGGAACGCAGCGCCCAGAACCAGGCGCTGCTGGAGAGCATGGACCGCCGCGCCGACCTTGCCTTGCGCCTGCAACACACGGTCGAGGGGCTGTCTGTGGTCGCGGTCAGCTATTATGCTGTCTCTTTGGTCTCGGCCTTCCTGTTGCCGCTGTCAGAGTGGTACGGGATCGACAAGAAGACGTTGATCGCGCTGGTCACTCTGCCGGTTGTTGGCTTGGTGTGGCTGGGTATCCAGAGGATCCGGAAGAAGCTGCATTAAGCACCGCATCGGTCAGTTTTGCACCCAGCGCGATAGCGGCCAGCGCCAGCAGCGCGGCAAGGCTGAGCGTGGGGACTCCTGCCAGACCGGCACCCAGGGTGCAGCCACCCGCCAGCACGCCGCCCATGCCCATCAGCGCGGCCCCGGCCAGATAGCGGCCGGTCTGCCGCGGGCTATCAAAGCTCTGCCAGCGGAAGCTGCCAAAGAGCAGCGCCGCCGCCAGCGAACCCAGCAGCACGCCGCCCACCAGCCCGGTGCCGAA